>JACRAG010000355.1 GCA_016213455.1 Anaerolineae bacterium
ACGGAAGCGCTCGCCGCCGATCATTTCCTTGCGCGGCATGGTGCCTTCGGCGCGCATATCCAGCCCGATGGTCAGGCCCTGCGAGTTGATCGCCTGGACCACGCCGGAAATCGTCTCGCCCAATTGTTTTTCAAAGAAAGCAAGCTGAGCCTGGCGTTCGGCGTCGCGAATGCGCTGCTGAATCACCTGACGGGCGGTCTGCGCCGCCACACGGCCGAAATCACGCGGGGTGCTCTCCACAATCACCATGCTGCCCAGCTCGGCCTCGGGATCAACCCGGCGCGCGTCAGCCAGGGTGCATTCGGTGCGTGTGTCCTGCACCTGTTCCACCACTTCTTTCTCGGCAGAAATTGTGACTTTGCCCGTCTCGAGGTCGATACGTGCTTCAACCTGTTGGGCATTGGAGGCCATCACAGCACGCCGGTAGGCCGAAACCATGGCCGACTCCAGCGCCTTGACGATGATCTCTTTCGGCAGCTGTTTCTCCTCTAAAACCTCATTAAAGGCCAGGACAAACTCGTTCTTCATTGCTCTAACTTACTCCCGCTCAAACAAACCTCAAAATTGGATCTGGAACGGCGCAGGCGCGCCAACCAGCGAATACCTGTTTTATTCACTGCCGCATACAACCAAAAAAGTGGGGGGAGCCCACTTTTCGATGACGCAGTATTGACCACAACAGTAAACAAAATGATTCTAGCATGGTTCAAGTCCCAATGCAAGGGAAATTAATGAAATTCTGAGATTGTGGGTGCGAATCGGGATCATCCAGGGCGGAAGGGCCGCGGCAACCTCTCCTTCTCCGCAAAACTCACACCGCCTGGCCCCGCTCCCCATCCACCAGCAGCTTCTCCTGGTAAATGCGGCGAATGGTCTCCTCCAGCGGCGGGCGGCGCACCTCCAGGTCAGCGATGGCAAAGCGCTCCAGCAAACGGCGGATCAATTCAGCCGAGCTCAATTCGCGGTGATCAAACGCATACACCGCCTGCCGGCCTTCGCGGCGCGGCGCGGGCAGCCCCGGCAGGTTCACATCCGCATAATCTTCGGCAAAATCCACCTTCAACGACCAGAAACTCTCAAACGCATCGTTCAACCCCGCCAGGCTGCCGTCATACAACAGCCGCCCCAAATCCAGGATCATCACGCGCTCGCACAGCCGTTCCACGTCCGACAGGTCGTGCGTGGTGAGCAGCACGGTCACCCCGCGCTGGCGGTTGACATGCGACACAAACTGGCGGATGTGCTCCTTCGCCACCACATCCAGGCCGATGGTCGGCTCATCCAGAAAGAGCAGGTGCGGTTCGTGCAGCAGCGCGGCGCAGATATCCGCGCGCATACGCTGACCCAACGAAAGCGAGCGCACGGGGGTGTTGATGAACGGCTCCAGATCCAACAGGCGGCTGAACTCTGCCAGGTTGGAGCGGAAGCGCGCCGGCGGAATGTCGTACATGGGCTGCAGCAGCTCCAGCGAGTCGATCACCGGCAGATCCCACCACAGCGTGGAGCGGTAACCAAACACCGCGCCGATCTGGCGCACATAGCGCTCGCGCACCTTCCAGGGCACCACACCGTTCACCTGCACCTCGCCGGCAGTCGGCACCAGCAGCCCGGTCAGCACCTTGATGGTGGTGGATTTTCCTGCCCCGTTGGGCCCCAGGTAGCCCACCAGCTCGCCCGCCTGCAGCGAAAAGCTGACAGCGTTGACCGCCTGCACCATGCGGTGGCGCGGCGCAAACAGGTTCAACACCGCCCCGCGCAGCCCCGGGCGGCGCTCCATCACGCGGAATGTTTTCTGCAATCCTTCGACACGGATCATTTCAGGCATGGCTCACGTCCCTGTGCTTTGATACTTGCTCAAACCGAACGTCCAGAAGCGCCAGGCTGCCAGCAGCATCAACAACGCTGCGGGCAGGGCGAAAAACGGCGCCCACACCGGAAAACCCAACGGGTCGGGCCTGTCCAAAAAGTACAGCGCCGGATAGTAATTCAAGAAGATGAAGGGAAAGATATAGGTGAAGAACCCGCGCAGCCAGGTGGGGAAGATGGTCGCCGGGTAGCTCATCACCTCCACCCCGCCGTAGGTGACCACGTTGATCGCCTCGACGCGCTGCACCGTCCAGAAAACCAGCGTCGAGCCGACCATGAAAAGCGCGCCCATCGCCAGAACCTGGCTGAGCAGCACCACCGGCAGATAAACCACTTTGGCGGGCGTCCAATGGATGTCGAGAGTCACCAGCGCGTAGATCAGCACCGCCGCGCCCTGCCCGATGCGCCCGATGCGCCGCAGCACAAACGAACTGCCGAAAATTTGCGCCGCCACGCTCATTGGACGCAGCAGCACCTGGTCCAGCGTGCCCTGGCGGATGAATACGGAGAAAAAATCCGGGTCAAAACCGGAGAAGACCATATCCATCGTGCCGAAGGCCACCTCGATCATCCCGTAGAGAAACGCCACCTCCGGGATGGTCCAGCCCGCGATGTTGCCAAAGCGCTGCAGCACCAGGTAGGTAGAAAAGAAGTACGACACGTTCAACAGCCCGGTGGTCAGCACGTCCAACCAGAAGGAGAAACGGAACTGCATCTGCGAGCGCAGTTGAATGGAGATCAGGCGCAGGTAGAGACCCAGGGTGCGGCGCATGTTCACCCTCCTTGAATGACCAGCTTGCGCAGTCCCAGGCGCAGCACGGCATAACATGCCAGCACCAGCACCGCCAGCCAGGCAGCCTGCTGCGCCAGCGCGGACAGCAGCGCCTCGCCGTTCAGCAGGCCCAGGTACACTTCCATGCTGGTGTTGAACATGCCCGGGAAAGGCGTGTACTGGCTGAACTGCACAAACCAGTCGGGATACATGCGCAGGGGCAGGATGAAACCCGAGAGCAGCTGCGAAGCGATGAATGCCGCCCGCCCCACGCCACGCGCGTCCGGCGTCCAGAAAGCCGCCAGGTTGACCAAAAACCGCCAGGCAAAGCAAAGCAGCCAGCCCAACAGCAGCGATCCGAGCGCCGCCAGCCAGCCCAACCCGCTTTTGGGCGTCTGAATGGGGAAGAAGAATGCATACACCGCCACCAGCAGCACCCCGCGCCCCAGCAGGTTGACCACGGAGCGCCCCAGGTCCTTGCCCATCCACAGAAAGAACAGCGGCACCGGGCGCACCAGGTCCGCGGCAATGCTGCCGGTGTAAACGCTGGTCATCAGCTCATAGGAGCCGAAGATGTTCATGAAGGCGAGCATCGCCTGGCCCACTACAATGAAGGTCAGCGCGCCGGGCAGGTCCAGCCCGTTCACGCTGCCCTGGCTGGACAGCAGCGCCATCACCACCGCCGCGCGGAACAGCCCCCAGAAGAAATTGGTCACCAGCCCAGCCAGCATCGCGGTGCGGTAGGTGAGCTGCTGCAGGAAGGAGAGTTTGATAATGCGCCAAAAAGTGACCATCATGCATCTCGCGCGGGGAATGGATTGATTCTACTCCGGGGCAAAAAAAGAGGCTGTCCGAAAACAGCCTCTACTTTTTGATCTTGGAGAACAGGATCGCGCCTGTTCGTTCGCATCGTTACGCAACAACCTCATCGGCGGCGGCGGGGAGCTGGTAACCCAGGCCACGCAGCGTTTTCTTGAGGTCGATGAGCGATTTGCGACCGAAACCTTCGACGTTCAGCACAGCGGTTTCGCCCTGCTCGAGCAGCGCAATCACCTGGCCCACGGTGGTCACACCGGCTTTCGCCAGCGCGTCGGTGGGGCGGGTGCCCAGGCTGAGCTCAGCCAGGGGGCGGTCCAATGAAGTGCGCGCGTTGTCGCGGGCTTTCTTCTGGTCGACAAAGCTCGCGCGAGCCTGCAGCTTGCGGTAGAAGCGGTCAACCTGACCTTCGGTGTCCACGATGCGGGCCTGCTCACCGGTGTAGAACGGGTGGCATTTGTAGCAGATTTCGGTGCGGATCGCCTTGCGAGTCGAACCGGTGGTCCAGCTGTTGCCGCATGCGCAGGTGACCTGCGATTCGGGGAAGTAATTGGGGTGAATACCCTTTTTCATGATACATTCCTTTCGACCTGCAATCCGGGTATCTCAGCGGAACCCCGGGGCAGGATCATCAAAACCGCAGCCTAAGCAGCGGTGGCTTCGGGTTGAATCGAGACGATCTTGCGGCCGTTGGGCAGGGTCTCGTAAACCACCACACCGTCGGACGTGGCAAACAACGTATCGTCTTTGCCGAGGCCGACATTATGACCGGGTTTGATGCGTGTACCACGCTGGCGAACCAGAATGGAGCCAGAGAGAACCTTCTGTCCGGCGTAGCGCTTCACACCCAGGCGCTGGGAATTGCTATCTCGTCCATTGCGGCTTGAACCGCCACCTTTTTTGTGAGCCATGACACCTACTCCACTTCAATTGAGTTCACGAGCAACCGCGTGTATTGCTGGCGATGGCCGGTCTTGACGCGGATTTTCTTCTTCGGCTTGTAGCGGAAGACATGAATTTTGGGGCCTTTGATGTGGGAGACCACAGTGGCCTGCACGGCAACCCCACTGACAGAGGGCGTGCCAACCGAAATCTGCTCGCCATCCACCAGCAACAGGACCTTGTCGAGTTTGATCTGCTGGCCGGGTTCGACCTTGAGCAAATCCACCTCAATCGCGGCCCCTTCGACGGCGCGGAACTGCTTGCCGCCGCTTTCAACAATCGCGTATTTCATAATCACTCCTCAAGCTTCACTTCGCCACGGTCCCCGCGGATGCCCGCCGGGCCGAGGGGAAGTTGGGGAAACAGGTTTGTGCCCCAGCCGAACATGAGCCGGGGCAATAGCGAAGGCTATTATACAAGGGGCAGGGGAGTCTGTCAATACAAACCCGGGCGATTCACGCACTTTCTTTTTGCGGTTGGCCCAATTGGCCCGCCGCTGCGCGCGGCGCAGCGGGTCCAGGGGCTTTTTCATGCCCCGGAAGGTTTGTATCTACGATCCATGATTCGTATAATAGGATTGGGTCGGGTTTGATGTAGTGGGGTTATGCTGCAGAAAACAACAAGACCTATTCTAATCGAAACCAACAAGCCGTTACACAGCCAGATGAATGGATAAGTTAACCATACAGGGTTTTATACAGATGGCTGGATTATACACAGTTAGGCACTTCATCTATAAATTATGAGGGAACATGGCATATTTACGAGACTTCCTATACCTTGATTACGCAAAACTGCACAGTTTTGTTTCTCAAATTCAAGGCGGCATGATAAATGAAATCAGCGAAACGATTAAACAATTGGGCGGGTTATCCGCAGGAATTAATGTCGGTGTACCTCAACTTGGTGTTGGCGCAAAAGTTGACGCCGCAAAACAAAAAGAAAGTGAACGACAGCAAAATATCACTCTCACTGACCCCGCTTATTTTGGAGTTTTGTATCAATATTTGAAACAAGACAAAAGCCTTGTTGACATTACAGAAATGTCCCTCGGCAAGATTTCTGAATTATCGGTTGGTCAATTTGTTGAAATGCGGGGAATCGCTGACCCACCGTTAGTGGAAAATTGGATAGAACGGTTGAATTCTATTTTTGGCTTCTTTGAGAAAAATCTCAAAACATTTAGCAGGTTGCAAGGAAATCCAAAAGGGAAATCGTCTACCAATCTTTCAAATATTGATTTGCGCCAGTATAGGTCAATTATTGACTTGCTGATTGGGTATATAAACTTAACTCGCAAAGACCCTGGCAAACAATATGTGCGAATCTCTCCAGAAAATCAAGCTTTCAAAGTATGGTGTGGTTTATTGCCTGATTATGCAATAGTTCCTTTGCAGTCAGCCTTACCAAAAGCAATACAAGTATTCGGGCGCATTGACCATTTGGTGAAAGAAGGTAAAACCGAAAAGATTGTAGATTTATCCATGTTCAGTCAAGCATCCCAGGTGAACAAACTTTTAGACGCATTGAACGGGTTTAATACGATTGCAGGACAAAGCCCGATAAGTGAAACTGATTTAGAAGCAAGACATCCTGATATTTTCATTGCACCTGTGGCAATATATCAATGAGTCTTGCAAA
>JACRAG010000356.1 GCA_016213455.1 Anaerolineae bacterium
GCCAGATCTGTGATTATCGATTCACGAATCGTCAAAACTCCCCGCAGCCGGCTCATCATCGCCTCTGCCGTCGCGGAATCTGCGGCATGCACCACCGCCACATAAACCGGATGATCACCCACCCGCTCACTAACCGTCTGGATAATTTTATCCAACGCACGATGCCGGGTGCGCACTCGGTCTGCCATTTCCAACAACCCATCGCGCAGAATGATGATGGGCTTGACATTTAAAATGCTGGTGAGTGCCTTCTGCATCGCATTGATGCGTCCGTTGAGATAGGCAAACTCCAACGTGTCCAGTGTAAAAATGACCGTCAACCGGTCGCGCAGCGTTTCCAATCGCGTGACAATGTTATCCAACGGCTTATTCTCGCGATCCATCAGACGCGCCTCGCGGCACATAAAGCCCACCGCCGCCGAGCCGGCTCCACTGTCAAAGGGGATGATGCGAAATTCATCCTGAAGCTCGGATGCTGCCGCCTGAACCGCGGAAAAAGTACCCGAGAGCTTGCTGGCAATGTGCAATGACAAGATCGTATCGCCTGATTTGGCTACACTGCGGTAGAACTCCTTGACCTGCCCAATCGACGGCAGCGAGGTTTTTGGGATGATGCGCGTCTCTTTAACCAGGCGGTAAAAATCGTTCAACCCAAAGTTCATGCCCTGCGTATACGTGCGGTCGCCAAAGCTGACTCTCAGGGGCAGCACGTTAATCTGGTAGTCATCCACCCAGCCATTCGGCATATCGGTTGCGCCATCAGTTACGATGCGGAGCATAATCGAACTCCTCAAGATCCTTGATCGGCATTGGTCAAATCATCACGCAGTGTCAGCAGGATGCGGTGATACAGGCTCTTGATCGCGCCTTCCGAACGCATCATAATCACTGCGATTTCGGCATTGGACATGCCTTCAACAAATTTCAAAATCAACAACTGCTGGCGCTCCGCCGGTAATTTCCGGATCACGCGCAGCAAATTTTCCAGTTCCTGGTTGGTCACCAGAGAATGTTCCGGCAGTTCTGCCCGGAACGTCAGCCCGGGCTGGTCATCCAGGGGCACTTCATTCCGGCGACTGTTGTCGCGATGCCAGTTAGCCACCAGGTTGTGCGCGATGCGGTAAAGCCATGCCGAAAAAGGCACACCGCGGTTATTGTAGTGGTGGATATGGTTCAGCGCCCGGTGGAACACGCGCGATGTTAAATCTTCCGCCTCATAAGGATTGCCCGTCCGGTAATAGATATAGTTGTAAATGCGGGTCACATAGCGTTCGTAGAGCAGGCTAAAAGCCTCTTGATCCCCGGCGGAAGCGCGTCCAATCACCAATTCCTCCGACATGGCGGTTAGGTCCTGGTTGTTGGCTTCGGTATTTATTTTAACCCCGCTTTCGTCGGATGGTTTCATTCAGCGCTACCTCAAATTTTCAAACAAGGAATCAGTTCTGGCTGCCATGATGAAATCGTTGCGATGCAGCCCCGGGATGGTATGCGTCCACCAGGTCACCGTCAGCCGGCCATATTCCACGCGCAGCTCCGGGTGATGGTCCACTTCATCGGCAGCCAGGCCAATTTGATTAGCCAGCTTCAACGCGCCGGCAAACCCTTTGACCTTGAATGTGCGTGTCAACGTTGCGAATCCGCGGCTGTCATCGACATGCCATTCCGGCGTAAGAGGCAGCAGCGCGTTCAGCTCCACCGGGTCAAGCGCAGACTCGCCCCCCCGGCAGGGCACACAGTGTTCTTTGGCCAATTCAGTCCTTGCGGCCTCCCCATCCAGAAAGAAATAATCCAGTTTCCCGACAGGTGAACAGATCGTAGCTTGATATGCTATTATAACCACAGGAAGACCTGAAGGTATGGATTTGTCAACACAGCCCCGCTCATCTCATTGGTGGAAAAAAGTTCTACTATCCATCCTCTCGCTGGTTTTAATGGCAAGCAGCATTCCCACCGCGGCTGTCTTTCCAGCGGATTACGTGTTCTTCCAGCCCCAACCTGACCTGGATCAACTTGAGCGCAGCGGGATCGAGCAAAAGTACGCCGATCTCGCCACCGGCTATGCCGGACAGGATGAAACCTTCTCCGGACTAACCAATTTTATTAGAACCCTTTTCCCCGCCGATCGCTACGCGGCAATCCTGACTTTCATTTTTCCATCGGACTGGTTGGTCAGCCAGCTGAAGCACATGATCACCGATTATTGGGCGTATTACAACTTTGAGGCCCGCGCTTTATCCCTGCAGTTGGATTTCGTCCCGATCAAACAGCGCCTCCAGGGCCAGACCGGAAAAGCGTTGGTGTCAGAAGTCTTCGACAACCTGCCTGAATGTACCGCCCAGAACCTCCTGGAGATCGGCGCACAGCTGCTCAAGGGTCAGGAGGTCAATTGGGTGCGCTGCAAGCCGCCTGAGGCCTTCCAGGAGCCTGTATATACCGGTATTCAAACTCTGCTGACCGGCATGACTGGCGGTTTGCCGGATCAAGTCGTGCTCATGCAGCGCGAATCGGAAACGCCCGGACGCTATGGACCGGGGGGAAGCTATGCAAAGTTCCGTTATGGGCTTCGACTGAGCTTTGTGTTGACCCTCATGCTGCTAGTCGCCGGTTATATGTTGAAAAATTCACTGCTTGGGTTGTTGGAATGGTCGGGACCGCCCCTCTTTGTGGGCGGTATTCTCGCCGCGCTGCTGGCTTCGGGCACAGGCGCTGCTGCAACCTGGCTCGCGCAAGCGGTGATTGCCATCCTGCCCGGCTCTGCCGGTCCGTTCTTTGAACTGGTCTCCGGTATTGTGCTGGGAGTCTTCGAACAGGCTCTCGCCTGGTGCGGTTTCGCCGGCGTGATCATCGCGACCATCGGATTGTTCGCCATCCTGATCAGTCGCTGGCAAAGCTCCCATCAGTCAGCCTGAATTCGCTCCACCCCAACCCATCAAAGTCGCCTCACGCCCCGCCAAATCTCTTCTGCCACTCATACAGCTTGTTAATCGCCTCGATTGGCGTGAGCGCATTCACGTCCATTTCCTTCAACTCGTCCAGCATCGGGTTGGTCTCTGGAAAGAGCGCCATCTGCTGGGCTGTGCCCGGGCTGATGTGCACCGCCTTGCCCGATGAAGCCTCCAGTTCGCGCATGATTTCATTGGCGCGCTGGATGATGGGGCGCGGAATGCCGGCAAGCTGCGCCACATGGATGCCGTAGGAACGGTCCGCTCCACCGGGGATGATCTTGTGCAGGAAGACCACTTTCCCATCCGCCTCGCTCACCGCCACATTATAGTTGTGCACCCCCGGCAGCAGGTCTGCCAGTTGGGTCAGCTCGTGATAATGGGTGGCAAAAAGCGTGCGCGCGCGCAGCTGCGGGTGGTTGTGGATGTATTCCACCACCGCCCAGGCGATCGACACGCCGTCATACGTGCTCGTTCCGCGCCCGACCTCATCCAATACGATCAAAGACTTGTTGGTGGCGTGGTTTAGAATCAACGAGGTTTCAATCATCTCCACCATGAAGGTGGACTGCCCGGCGTGGATTTCGTCCTGCGCGCCGATGCGCGTGAAGATGCGGTCCACCAGGCTGATCTTCGCCGCGGCTGCGGGCACAAAACTGCCCATCTGCGCCATCAGCACAATCAGAGCTGTTTGCCGTAGGAAAGTCGATTTACCACTCATGTTGGGGCCGGTGATGATGCGCACAATTTCACCCGGCGCAAAAATCGCATCGTTGGGCACAAATCGTTCCCCGCCCATGCGCCGTTCCACCACCGGATGCCGCCCGTCGCGAATCTCCAGCACATCTTCATGCGTCAGTTCGGGGCAGATGTAACCGCCCAAGGCTGCGGCCTCAGCCAGCGAAGCCAGTGTATCCAGGCGAGCCAGCGCGCGCGCCGTGGTCAAGAGCAGGTTGCCGGAAGCCCCCAGCCGGGCGCACACCTCTTTAAAGAGGCGGGTCTCGATCTCGCGGA
>JACRAG010000357.1 GCA_016213455.1 Anaerolineae bacterium
CAGAACCGCGTAGGTCCACGCTGGTTCCAGCCGCTGGCGGATGTGATGAAACTGCTGGCGAAAGAAGAGATCACGCCGGCGGGGGTTGACCGCACCCTGTTCTTCCTGCTGCCGGTGATCGCCCTGGCTTCGGCGCTGACGGCAGCCCTGTATGTGCCCATTGCGGGTTTCATTCCGGCAGCCAGCCTGCGCGGTGATTTGATCATTGCGTTGTACATGCTGTCGGTGCTGACCCTGTGCCTGGGCCTGGCTGGCGCGAACACGCTGGACCGCTTCTCTCTGATCGGCGCGACGCGTACCTTGACCCAGCTTTTCTCGTACGAGGCGCCGTTCCTGCTGGCGCTGTTGGGACCTGCGATCGCGGCGGGGACCTGGCAGATCTCGCAGGTTGGCCTGTATGCGCAGGATAACCTGTGGATGGCGGTGACGCAGCCCTTTGGCTTCCTGGTGGCGCTGATTGGCCTGATGGGAAAGCTGGAACTGCCGCCTTTTGACGCGCCGGAGGCTGAGACCGAAATTGTGGCAGGCGCGATGACCGAATATTCAGGTCGTGGTTTTGCCCTCTTCCGTCTTGGCAAAAATGTGGAACTGGTGATCGGCCTGACCCTGGTGGCGACCTTTTATCTGGGCGGGTTGGCGAACCCGCTGGAATTTGTGCTCAAGACGCTTGGGCTGCTGCTCGTCATGGCGGCTCTGCAATCCTTGTTTGCCCGACTGCGCATCGACCAGACCGTGGGTCTGTGGTGGCGCCTGGGCGCGCTGGTTGCGTTGGCCCAATTACTGGTTGTCTTCCTGATGAAATAAGGAGGGTGTGAATGGGTTTTAAAATTGGATCAATGTTGGGCGATGTGATGCGTTCTTTGTTTAAGAAGCCCGCGACCGAGCTGTATCCATTCCAGCGCACCGCAACGCCACAGCGCCTGCGCGGACAGTTGCAATGGGATCCGGCAAAGTGTACCGGCTGCCAGCTGTGCATCAAAGATTGCCCATCGGATGCGATTGAGTTGATCACGCTGGATAAGGTGAACAAGAAATTTGTCCTGCGCTATCACGCCGATCGTTGTACCTATTGCGCACAGTGCGTGGTCAATTGCCGGTTCAAGTGCCTGGACATGGACAAAGAAACCTGGGAATTGGCTTCCACCAGCCGAGAGCCTTTTACGGTTTATTATGGGAAAGATGAGGATGTCCAATTCCTCCTGGAAAAAATCGCTAAAGACAATTCTGGCGACAACGAATGTAAAGAATGATCCGGTGCGCATCGCTTTGTTGGGCGTTGGCAATGCCCAAAACGGCGATGACGCAGCCGGGGTGTATACAGCCAGGCTATTAATCAACCGCCTGCGGCGTAATGCCGGGGAGAAAGGACGAGGGAATAGACCCTCGTTTTTTCTTCATCCCAGGCTGGCAGTCTATGATGCCGGTCTGGCACCGGAAAATTTCACCGGACCGCTGCGCCGGTTTTCACCGGAAGTCGTTGTGCTGGTTGATGCAGCGAGTTTTGGCGGCAAGCCAGGTGAAATTGTTCTGACGGAGGCGGAAAACGCAGGCGGTTTCGGCGCATCCACCCATTTGCAGCCTCTGTCCACCCTGGCGCGTTTTCTGACCCTGGAAATGGGTGTTGCGGTCTGGCTGCTGGGCGTCCAGCCTGCCACGAATGACCTGGGAGCGCCGATTTCACCGTTGGTTAGGAGAGCCTGCCAGAAAATTGCCCGGGAAGTATTTCTCACCACGCAAAGGGATTAGTAGAACCAAACACTTATATACCACGTATATCTCCTTATAACCGTTTGGCAAACGCCATTTGGCAAACGCCATTTGGTTGCAGCAGACGTTGCTATGGTAAACTTCGGAAGAGGACATCATGCGCTGGATTCGCGATTACAGCCCACAACCCAATCAATCTCGCCTGTTTCAACAGGCATTAATCATCACGCTGCTGGGCAATCTTTTTCTGGCTGTGAGTAAAGCGCTGGTGGCATACTTTTCCGGCAGTGTCGCGTTGTATTCCGATGCTGCGAATTCCATCTCGGATGTCGTCTATTCGCTTTTGATGGTGTTTGGACTGTGGGTCGCACAGCGCCCCCCAGACCTTTCCCATCCGCAAGGGCACAGCCGATTTGAGCCCTTTGTGGGCCTGGTTGTCACGGGGTCGATGACCTTCGCGGGTTATGCCGCAGCCCGCGCATCCATTGAGCGCTTTGTCGAAGGTGGTTCGGCAATTCAGATAGGCTTCCCGGCGCTGCTTCTGGTGGTCAGTGCGTTGATCAAGGCGGGCATGTTCCTGCGCATTCGTTGGATTGCCCGGCAGGTGACCAGCCCCACCCTGGCAACCGCCGCGCGCGACAATTTGAGCGATGTTCTCACCTCGACGGCGGCTTTCGTGGGGGCGGTGGGTACGATGTTCATTCACCCGTTAACTGACCCGATCGCGGGCATCCTGGTTGCGCTGTGGATCTTCCGCACTGCATTCAACGCCGGTCGCGAAAACCTGGGCTTCTTGACCGGGCAGGGTGCGGATGAAGAATTGCGCATCCGGCTGGTTCAGGTGGCGGAAGGTGTGCCAGGTGTGCAGCGTGTGCATCACTTGATGAGCGAATATACCGGCCCTCGCCTGGTCGTGGATTTACACATCAATGTGGACGGGAACATCACGCTGAGAGATGCACACAATATTTCAGATGAGGTGATTGCGCGTCTCGAGGAAATCCCCGAGGTGGACCGGGCCTATGTGCATATCGAGCCGGAAGGCTATGATTGAACGGATCTTTTGTCAGTAAAGAAAACCGCCTGGTGTTTCAGGCGGTTTTTTTGTGTCCGATTACGCGGCGAAGAGTACCTGCTGCATGAGGAACCGTTCGGTTTTCTGCAGATAGTCGGCGATGGTTTCACTTTTGCGGAAACCGTGACCTTCACCTGGATAAAGGGTGTATTCCAGTGGGACACCGCTGCGCCTGACGGCGGCGACAATTTCTTCAGATTGAGCCGGTGGAACCACTTTATCTTCGGCGCCCTGGAAGACGATCAGGGCATCGCGGATATTTGCGGCGTGGAAGATGGGGGACCATGCCAGGTAACGGTCGGCATGGGTGGGGAGTTCGCCCACCATACTCTTGGTGTAGTGACTCTCAAACTTGTGGGTATCCAGGTCCAGGGTGAACAGGTTGCTCACGCCGAACAGGTCCACGCCGGCTTTGAACACGCCTGGATAACGGCAAAGCACATTCAGAACCGTGTAGCCGCCGGCGCTTCCACCCATGATGATGGATTTTTGTGGGTCAGCCAGGTTGTTCTCGCCTAGTGATTGCAAG
>JACRAG010000358.1 GCA_016213455.1 Anaerolineae bacterium
AACCGCCGGCGCAGCCTCGTCTGTCTCACCGCTCATCGAGCAGCCCGAGACCGTCAACCCCGCCGATCTGACCTCCCCCTTCCAGGTGGAACTGCCGGATTGGCTGGAAAGCGAAGAAAGCGCTGAAAGCCCCGCGGTCATGGAAGCCGCGCCGGAAGAAGGCGGAGAAGAACTGGCCAAAGCCGAACTGCCCGCCTGGGTCGAAGACCTGCGCCCGCTCGAAGCCGTCATCCCCGGCTCGATGCTGACAGATACCAGTGAAGGCGTGGTGGAAAAAGCCGGCCCGCTGGCAGGAATGCGCGGCGTGCTGCAAAGCGAAGATCTGACCGCTGCTTACCGCAAGCCGCCCGTCTATTCAGCGCGCCTGCGCGTCTCCGAACGCCAGCGTTCGCAGGCCACCATCCTCGAAAACCTGATCGGGCTGGAAACCACTCCGAAAGACATTCCTTCCATCCCGTCGCGCGCGCCTCAGGTCATCCTGCGTGTCTTCATCGCGCTGCTGCTGATCCTGTCGATGCTGACCATGCTCCTCCCGGACTTCCGCCTGACCGCCCCGGCTGCCGCTGCCCAACCCGGCATGAGCGCCCTGTACAACCTGGTGGATGGCCTGCCGGATAACGCGCCGGTGCTGCTGGCCTTTGACTATGAGCCGGGTTTCTCCGGCGAAATGCGCTACGCTGCCAACTCGGTCATCGAGAACCTGATGGTAAAGAATGCGCGCTTGGCCATCGTCTCCACTTCGGCCACCGGCCCAATGCTGGCGGATGAGCTGCTCAAAGAAGTGCGCACGCGCCGCGCCGATTATTCGCTGGACATGAAGACCGTCAACCTGGGCTACCTGCCCGGCGGAACCACCTCGTTGATCGAATTTGCGCAGAACCCGCGTGGGGCCACCCCCACTTCGCTGGACACGCCCCTCACTGGCGTGCCGGCCTGGGACCACCCCGCCGTCGCAGGCATCAACAACCTGCAGGATTTTGCCCTGGTCATCGTTCTCACCGACACACCCGAAGTGGGTCGCGCCTGGGTTGAACAGGTGCAGCCCCTGTTGGGCGGCGTGCCCCTGGGGATGATCGCCAGCGCTCAGGCCGGACCGCTGCTCATCCCATATTACGACTCCGCGCAGATCTCCGGGCTGCTCTCCGGCCTGGAAGGCGGCGTGCTGTATGAGCAGGCCACCGGTCGCGTCAACCTGGCCAACCGTTTCTGGGGTTCCTACCAGACTGGCGCGCTGGCCGGCCTTGTGCTGCTGATCATCGGCGGCATCATCTCCGCAGTCATGGGCATTTCAGGTCGTAAACCCGCCCGGAAAGGCAAGGCATAGCCGCTATGCAAGACCTGGTCTGGACCCTGGTTGGCTTTGTCCTCACGTTGATGGTTTTCTCCTATGTTTTTGGAGATAACTTCCTCTTTCGCCTCGCCTCCTACACGTTCGTGGGTGCGTCGGCGGGTTATGTGGCCTCTCTGGTGATCTACCAGGTGATCTGGCCGCGCCTGATCCTTCCCATGATCCAGGGCAGCCTGCTCGACCGCGCCCTGGTGGTGATTCCGCTCATCCTGGCGGCCCTGCTGCTCACCAAGATTTCACCGCAGTTCGCCCCGCTGGGCAAGCTGCCCATGGGCTTCCTGGTGGGTGTCGGTGCGGCTGTTGCCATTGGCGGCGCTGTCTTCGGCACCATATTTGGCCAGATCTCCGGCGCCGCGCAGCCGTTCAACCTCTCCGCGCCAGGCGGCAGCGGCGGCCGCATGTTGGAAGGGGTGATCGCCTTTGTCGGCACCGCCGGCACACTGGCATACTTCCAATTCACCTCGTCCTCTCGCGTGGCCCAGCCGACGCGGCGCTCCCCGATTGTGGAAGCGCTCGCCCTGGTCGGCCAGGTCTTCATCGGGATTGTGCTTGGCGCTGTGTTTGCCGGCGTGTACGCTGCCTCACTCACAGCTCTGCTCGACCGGGTGCAATTCATCCTGACGGTTATCGCCCAGTTCATTTCCGGATAGGCCGCAGACATGACTTCCGTCGTTGATGCTGATTCCTTACTTGCCATCGATATCGGGTCGGTCAACACCCGTGCACTGCTCTTTGATGCAGTGGATGGGCAATACCATTTCCTTGCCGCGGGCGCGGCGCCTTCCACCTGGGGCGCGCCGTTCTTTGATATCGGCGAAGGCGTGCACCTTGCGGTAACCCGCCTGCAGGAAATCACCTCGCGCCCGCTGCTCAACAGTGAAAATCGCATCCAGATCCCCACCCAGCCTGACGGCTCGGGCGTGGACAAACTGGTGGTCACGCTCTCCGCCGGTCGCGACGTGCGCATCCTGATCATGGGCCTGCTCGCGGATGTTTCGCTGGAATCCGCCCGCCACCTGGCCTCCACCACCTACGGCACAGTCATCGAGGCCATCAGCCTGAATGACACCCGCCGGCAGGACGTGCAGCTGGACGCCATTTTGCAGGCCAATGCCGATCTGGTCATCCTGGCTGGCGGTACCGAACGCGGCTCAACCCGCTCGGTTTCCAAAATGGTCGAGCTGGCCCTGCTCGCCTCGCGCACCCTGCCTTCCGACAAACGCCCGCGCATCATCTACTGCGGCAACCAGTTGCTCGCGAAAAAGATTCAGGAAGTGGTAGGACGTTACACCGAAGTGCAGGTAACTCCCAACATCCGCCCAACCATCGACCTGGAAGACCTGGAACCTGCGCAAGACACGCTGACGCGCACCGTCACCAGCCTGCGCGGGCAGCAAATGGGCGGATTGGACCAGCTCAGCCTGGTTTCTGCTGCGCCGATCACCCAAAATGCCAACGCCATGGGACGCCTGATGCGTTTCCTCAGCGAATTATATGATCCGATCAAAGGCGTGCTGGGCGTGGACCTGGGCGCCAGTTCCACCACGCTGGCAGCCGCCATGGGCGGTAAATTGCATTTGAACGTTTTTCGCCCAATGGGTTTGGGCGCAGGCATGGAAGGGCTGTTGAAAACCCTGGAGCCTGCCGACCTGCTGCGCTGGCTGCCGATGGATGTCACCCCTTCGGACGCGATGGACTACCTGTGGCAGAAAACCCTGTACCCATCCTCGCTGCCGCTCACCACAACCACATTGGCGATTGAGCTGGCTGCCGCGCGGGAGATTTTGCGCCGGACATCTGACCAGATGTTGGAGCGATATCCGCAGCTCAACATGAGTTTTGAGCCGATCTTCGCCGGCGGGGCGGTCTTCGCCCATGCCGCTTCACCTGGACAGGCGCTGCTGACCCTGCTGGACGGTCTGCAGCCGCACGGTCTGACCACCTTGTTTGTGGACCCCTACGGACTGATGTCTGCCCTGGGAGCTGTCGCACCGGCCAACAGCCTGCTGCCGGTGCAGATTCTCGAATCCGGCGCCTTCCAGAACCTGGGCGCGGTGATCTGCCCGGTGAGCAGCGCCCGCCCCGGCACCGTCATCCTGCGCGCCCGGCTGGTGTTTGATGACGGCAATGAAACCCGCGTGGACGTCAAACAGGGCAGCCTGGTCCCGCTGCCGGTCAGGCACGGACAAACCGCACGCCTGTATCTGGAAGCGCAGCGCGGCACTGAAATCGACCCGCGCCGGCGCACCTCCGGTGGGTTTAAAATTATCGGCGGTGTTTGTGGCGCATTGATCGACGCGCGCGGACGCCCCCTGGCTCTGCCCGAAGATTCGGGCAAGCGCAAAGAAACCCTGCTGCGCTGGAGCCAGGTGGTTGACTCGCGCCGTCAGGCATAAGGCTTGCAACGGAGAATCACGTATGTTAGCACAGGTCACTCACATCCTCGGTCTCGCCGGCGTGCGCCGTGTGCGCATGCTGCCGGTTGCCGGTCGCGTCCTGGTCTCAACGGGCCAGCGCGTACATGCCGGTGACGTGGTCGCCGAGACGCAAGCCGCCACCCGTCACATCCTGTTGGATGTGCGCCGTTCGCTGAATTTTCAACGTGTCGCGGATGCGGAACGGGCCATCCAGCAGCACGAAGGCGAACGGGTACAGAAAGGCGATGTGATCGCAGAAACCGGTGGGATGTTCTCCCGAATTGTGCGCGCTCCCGATGACGGTCAAATCGTCACCATATCGGGCGGGCGCGTGCTCCTGGCGGTGGAAAGCAAACCGCAGCAGATCTTTGCCGGCATCAACGGCGTGGTCACCGATGTTTATCCTGAGCGCGGCGCAGCCATCGAAGGCTCCGGCGGTCTCATCCAGGGAGCATGGGGCAACGGCGGAATGGTTGGCGAAGGGCTGATGGTCACATTGCTCAAAGCCCCTGAAGATGAGCTAAAGCGCACCGACATGGAAGTCAGCCTGCGCGGCGCGATCGTGGTCGCCGGGTATTGCGGTGACGCCGAGGTGCTGCGCATCGCCGCCACGCTGCCGCTGCGCGGGTTGGTGCTGGCAAGCATGACGTCAGAGCTGATCCCGGTGGCGCAGGGCATGGAGTTCCCCATCATGGTGTTGGAAGGCTTTGGCCGCGTGCCCATGAATGGAGCCGCCTTCCGGCTGCTCAGCACCAGCGACAAGCGCGACGTATCGATCTATTCGGCTTTTAACCCCGCCGGTGGGGAACGACCGGAGTTGTTCATCCCCCTGCCCTCCAACGGTGAAATGGCTCAGGACACGGCCTATTTTGCCCCCGGCAAGGCAGTGCGCATCCAGGGTGATCCATATCGCGGAAAAACGGGCGTTATCACGCAGGTCAGACCGGGAATGACCGTGCTGCCCAACGGCATTCGCGCCCCGGCTGCTGATGTTCGTCTGGAACAGGAAACCCAGGTCATCATTCCGCTGGCTAACCTGGAGATTTTGGAATAAACTGTTACACATTGAGGAGAGGTGCACATGACAAACCAAAATGATAATGACCTGGAGGAGCTGGATTTCGGCGAAAGCTCGCCCATCGGCGAGCCGCAAGGTGATGAGCCTAAATCGAGCAACAAAAATTTCTTGATCGCCCTGGGTATTTTGGGCGGCCTGTTCATCCTGATCGCCGCCGGTCTGGTGGTGGTGGTGATGTATGTTCTGCCTGCCCGCAGCGAAGCGCGCAATCAGGCGCTGAATGCACAGCTGGCAGCTAATACCGCCACGGCGCAGTATGTGACGGATGAAGCCATGAAAGCCATCATCCAGCTCACCCCGTCGGCCACGCCGGAGCCTTCTGTGACCCCACTGCTGCCCACCCCCACCGAAACGCTGGTGGTCGCGCCGGTTGCTTCTGCCACGCCCACACCGACGACCGTATCGGACGCGCAAAAAGCCACGCTGTCGGCTCAGCAAACCCAACTTGCCGCCGGTGTGTTTACAGCCACGGTCATCCCCACCTCCACCGCCCTGCCCAACACCGGTTTCGCGGATGAGGTCGGCCTGCCCGGTTTATTTGGCCTGGCGCTTGGCCTGGTGTTGATCATTTTCCTGGCCC
The DNA here is from genome assembly GCA_016213455.1 of Anaerolineae bacterium. Taxonomy (GTDB): domain Bacteria; phylum Chloroflexota; class Anaerolineae; order Anaerolineales; family Anaerolineaceae; genus Anaerolinea. The sequence continues at coordinate 5,424 of JACRAG010000358.1, forward strand.
GCCGCCTGCGCTCCAGCGCCGCCTGATCCGCTCCAGCGCTTTAAGCCGGTAAACGCCGGCATTCTCTGAAATAAAAAAAGAGTTTCCTGCATTTTTCGCGCAGGAAACTCTTTTTGTTTACCAATCAGGTTCAGGTGATGCTTGCCGCAACCTGCTCGCCGTAGCCCAGCAGCGCCTTCACCATTTCGGGTGTGCGCCCTTCGGCATAAACGCGCAGCACCGGCTCGGTGCCGGAAGGCCGGATCAGCAGCCAGGAATCATCCGCCATAATGTACTTGACCCCGTCCGTGGAGGCAATCTCCGCCACCGACTCGCCGCCAATGCTGGCGGGCGGTTCGTTGATCAGGCGCGCAGTCATCGCCGATTTGCTTACCGGGCGTTTCAGGCGCAGGTCCGTGCGGTCATAAAAGGCCGGACCAACTTCGCTCAACAGGTCGTTGACCAGCTCGCGCAGGCTCGTGCCGTAAGCCGCGACCATTTCCACCACCAGCAGCCCCATCAACACGCCGTCGCCTTCCGGGATGTGTCCCTTGAAGCTGATCCCACCGGACTCTTCACCACCGATCAAAACATCTTCGCGCAGCATGTAATCGGCGATGTGGTTGAAGCCCACCGGCGTCTCGCGCAAGGTCAGGCCATATTTCTTCGCCAGGCGGTCGATCATGCGTGTTGTGGAAACCGTCCGCACCACCGAACCCGTCCAGCCGCGTTTTTCCACCAGGTAACGCAGCGCCAGCGCCATAATTTTGTGCGGGTCGACAAACACGCCGCCCTCGTCCATTGCGCCAATCCGGTCAGCGTCGCCGTCGGTCGCCAGGCCAAAACCACCAATGCCGCTGCCGATCGCGCCGCTCAACGCGCCCAGGTAACGTGTGATCGGCTCCGGGTGGATCCCGCCAAAACCGGGATTCATCTCACCGCGGACCTCTTTCACTTCGCAGCCGGTACCCTGCAAGATGCCGCGAATGACACCGCGCCCTGAACCGAACATCGAATCAACCACAAAGCGCGGAGGGTTGTTGGCAATGATGTCGAAATCGATCAGCTTGCGAAGATGCTCATTGTAGGCTGGAATGGGGTTGAAGCGCAGAATGCGCTTTTCAGCCAGGGCGTGCTCAAACTCCATCAGGTTGGGTCCGCGCGCCTGCTCTTCATTGTCGTTCAAATACACTTCCACCTGACGGCACTGTTCGGGCAGCGCCGAACCACCGTAGGCCGATTTCAACTTGACGCCGTTGTAACGCGGCGCATTATGCGAGGCGGTAATCATCACCCCGCCTGTTGCCTTCAGGTTAGCCACGGCATAAGAAATCGCCGGGGTAGGCGCATCAGAAGTCGCCAGGTAAACGCTGAAACCGTTGGCAGCCAGCACGCGCGCCACATCCGCGGCAAAACGATCGGAGAGGAAACGCGTATCAAAACCGACCACCATGCGGGTCGCTTCGCCATTGGTGGGCTGAGCGCCGCCATTGCCCCACGAACCGCTGGCAACCGCATCGGCGATCGCCTGGGTGACCATGCGCAGGTTGTGGAAAGTAAAACTATCAGAAATGACGGCGCGCCAGCCGTCAGTGCCAAAATGAATCGGCATGGATTAAAACTCCTTGTTCGTTAATGATCATCTTGTAGCGCGAGTCCGGCAAGAAAAGCCCACCCCTGGTTCTACTCAAAATGACAGGGGGGACAGATCCTTATCCCTGAACTCAGCCCAGATAAATGTCAATTCGGGTCAGGGGCCAAATATACCATCCCACTGCCCCTATTTCGGTGGGAAGGGTGAAACAAGAACTCGCCTTATTTTACCAGTTGGGAGCGGGGGTGGCCGTTGCCAGCAGCGAACGGATGATCCAACCCTCACGACCATCAGCGGTGCGCACCTTGACCCAGGTCGCGCCGTCGTTTTGAACCACATCTGGCAGCACTTCCACCAGGTTGCCATTCAACATACTCACCACAATCTCGGCATCATAGCGGGCATCGGAGCGGATGAAAGCGCCGTTGCTGCCTTTGGCGTTGATGCGCGCCCAGACCGGGGTCGCCTGCGGCGTCACGGTTTCGGTGGGCGTGTTGCTCGGTACCAGGGTGCGGGTGGGGGTTGGAGAACCAACCGGGCCAGGCGTGCGCGAAAAGGTCGGTGAGGGTGTTGCCGATTCGGGCTGCAGCGTCGCTGAAGCCGGCGGCGGTGTGGGCGTGCTTTGCACGATCGCCATCAGCGTGCCTGTCAACACCGGCTGGGGCAGCGGGCGTGCCTGGGTGCTGGTCGCCATAAAAAACAGTACGGCCCCAGACAGGCAGAGCAGCGCGTAGCTGCCGGTCAGCGCATAACTCACAAAGTTCATCGGCCGCAGGCCCAGGGTCACCAGCGTCAGCGTGCCCACCAGGGTCGCCACCACCAGATGACCGGCGAACACCAGCAATCCGCTTTCCCACTGCACCGGCGCGCCGGAAGTCAAACCAAAGCCGGCTGCCGATAACGGCAAGAAAATGGTATAAGCCACCGCCACGCTGCTCACCAGCGGTTTTTGCTGGGTGCTGCGCAGCATTAAAACCAGGGTCAGCACCATGCCAATCACCAGCAGGATCAAATCCGCGGCGCTGAAGCTGGTGTGATAACCGGTTTGAATGAAAGACGCTGGGGGAAGAATACGCGCGGCCCAACCCGCCAGGGTGCCGGTGAGCAGGAAAATCACCCCGCCAATGGTCAGGCTGCTCAGTGAGCGCAGCAGGAACCCGGACGAGCCTGCGATGGACGCCACCGCCATGCCCACCGCCGGGCCCATGAAGGGCGCCAGCAGCGCTGCCAGCACCATCAACGCCGGCGAGTCGAACAACAGCCCCAATCCAGCCGCCACCCCCGCCAGCAAGGCAGACACGTAGAACTCAGCGCCCGGCACGGAGCGACGACCCAGCTCATCCAGCAGCGCGGATTGATCCTCCGAACTTTCCGGGGCGCCACCTTTGGGCAGCGCCGAACGGTTCAGCCGCCTGCGGCGCGCCGGCGGCAGTTCATCTTCTGGAAGCGGAATGGGTTCACTTGTTGGCAGAGTCATGTACGCAGGGTTGCCACCAATCGCAAAGGTTTTTCAATCAATTCCAGCGCGGAGTGGATGTCACGCACCAGCACATCCGCTTGTTGTAGCGTTGCAAGAGCAGTGCCTTCCGGTGAAAGCACACACACGCCGATCCCGGCGGCTTGCAGCATCCCGGCGTCATTGGCGCCCTGCCCAATGGCAATCACCGT
>JACRAG010000361.1 GCA_016213455.1 Anaerolineae bacterium
ATCGCCGACTCCAGCAAATATAACTGGGAAGGCGATGCCCCATTGCACCGCGCCTTCTCCAAAACCGTCATCTATGAGCTGCACGTCGGCGGGTTCACCCGCAGCCCCACCTCCCGGCTTCCCGATCAAATGCGCGGCACGTATGCCGGATTGATCGAGAAAATCCCCTACCTGAAACGCCTGGGGATCACCGCGATTGAATTGATGCCCGTGTTCGCGTTTGACCCCTATGACGCCCCGCTCGGCAAACAAAATTACTGGGGCTATGCGCCGGTCAGCTTTTTTGCGCCTCACCCCCATTACAGCGCCAACAAGGACCCCCTGGGCGTTCTGGATGAATTCCGCGACATGGTCAAAGCGCTGCACCGCGCCGGTCTGGAGGTGATCCTGGACGTGGTATTCAACCACACCGCGGAAGGCAGCGATCAAGGCCCCACCTTCTCGCTGCGCGGGCTGGAAAATGAGACCTATTACATCCTGGAGAAAAACCGCCGCTACTATTCCAATTACACCGGCACCGGCAACACGCTCAACGCCAATCACCCGATTGTGCGCCGTATGATTTTGGACAGCCTGCGCTACTGGGTGGCGGAGATGCATGTGGACGGTTTCCGCTTCGACCTGGCTTCCATTCTCTCGCGCAACGAGCATGGCGTTCCGTTGGCGGACCCTCCCACCCTGCTCGACATCGAAAACGACCCGGTGCTGGCAGGCACCAAGTTGATCGCCGAGGCCTGGGACGCCGCGGGATTGTATCAGGTGGGACAATTTGTGGGCGAGCGCTGGCAGGAATGGAACGGGAAATTCCGCGACGACATCCGCCGTTGGGTCAAAGGCGACCCGGGCATGATCGACATTCTGCCTGACCGGCTGCTGGCGAGTCCGGATATCTATGAGCATGAAGACCGCGAGGTGGCTCAATCGGTCAATTTTGTCGCCTGCCACGATGGCTTCACCCTGTACGATGTGGTTTCGTACAACGAAAAACACAATGAAGCCAACGGTGAAAACAACCGCGATGGGCACAACGATAACCAGAGTTGGAATCACGGCATCGAAGGTCCCACCACAGATCCTGCAATCAACGAGCTGCGCCAGCGCCAGGTGAAGAACTTCCTCGCCTACACCCTGCTCTCCATGGGTACGCCCATGCTTTACATGGGTGACGAGGTGATGCGCAGCCAGTGGGGCAACAACAACGCCTACAGCCAGGATAATGAGTTGAGCTGGTTCAACTGGGATTTGCCGGATTGGCACCCGGGCATGCTGCGCCTGACCAGTGAATTGATTCGCCTGCGCATGAATTACTTTACCGGGCGCGAAGATGAAAACCGAACCCTGGCGCAGGTGCTGCGCGAAGCGCGCATCGAGTGGCATGGCGTGCACCTGTATGCCCCAGATTGGGGACGCAATTCGCACAGCCTGGCGATGACCGTCTTTTCAGATCGCGCCGAACGCCAGACCCACATCATGATGAACGCTTACTGGGAAGATTTGGATTTTGAACTGCCCATTTTGCCCAACCGGCTGCGCTGGCGGCGGGTGTTAGACACCAACCTGCCCTCCCCGCAGGATATCTCCCGCCTGCGTGACGCCGTCATCATCGACTCGCAGACTTACCGCGTTAAAGCCCGCTCGGTGGTCATGCTCATCGCCGGCACCTGAGGTATCAGGTTTTCAGCAGCACAAGCATGGTAATGTCATCATCCTGCTCGGAACCGGAGAACACCTGCACCGTGGACAGCAGGTGTTGGCGCACCTCATATGGGTCGCGCCCGCGCATGCCTTCGGCTTCAATGCGCAGCCGCTCCACCCCGTAGAGTTCCCCGGCGTCATTGCGCGCATCTGTGATGCCATCGCTGTAAATCACCAGCATATCCCCCGGCTGCATAGTGACGGTTGCCGTCTCCCAGGTGGAGTCTGGCATCACCCCCACTGCCATGCCCGTCCGGCGTAAGAACTCGGCAGGAGCCGAGGAGTCCCGGCGCACCAAAAGAGGTGGAGGATGCCCGGCATTGCAGTAGTGGAAGCTGTTATCGCGGGCGCACACCAGACCATAAACCATGGTGACAAACAAATCCGAGCTGGTGTCGCTTAAGATGCGCCGGTTGAGCGCCGTCACCACTTCCGCCGGCTGCGGATCTTTTTCCAGCGCCTGGCTGCGCATATAGGCCCGACTGAGCGCCATGTAAAGCGCCGCGCCCACGCCTTTATCCGCCACATCCGCCAGCACAATCGCCGTGCGACCCTCATCCACAGAGAAGAGGTCAAAGAAATCGCCCGATGTATCCCGCGCGGAGACCAGCACGCCGGACAACTTCCAGCCTTCCACCTCAGGAAAATGGTTGGGCAGGAATCCACCCTGAATATCTCCCGCCACGCGCAGCTCCTGTTCCACGCGCTGGTGCGCCATGGTCTGCTGGTACACGTGCACGCGCCGCAGCGACAGCGCCACCTGGTCCGAGAGAGAATCAATCACCGGTAAATACATACGCACCAACGCCGGGTTGAAATATCCGCGCGTCGAGATGGTGTGATAAATGCCGCCCAGCAACTCTCCGCTGTCCGGATCGATGATGCTGCCCAGGATGGTGCAGCGATCGGCATGGCTTTGACCCCAGGGCGTACGGACATCCGGCTGGAAGAAGTGCAGCCCGGGATTCTGGCGCAACCAGTTCCAGGCTGCGTCCAGCGGTTCGGTCCAGCTTTCCGGGTTGTGCACCACCACGCGATCCGGGAAAAGGCGCAGCTCGCATTTTCCCTGCAGCGGCAGTCGCGAAGAAAGGATATGGTCGCGTATGCGTCCCAACAGGGTTTCTTCATCCGGCATGGCTTGCAGCAGTTCGCGTCCCAGGCTCTCCAGGCCTTCTATCAACCGGGTTTGCTGCTGGCTGTGCAGCGCCGACCGGCTGAGGTTGTGCGCCAGGAAGCTGACCACCAGCATGCCGCTGAAGAAGAACAACATCAGCCACAGCCCATAGTCCGCATACAGCCCGGCTGCCAGGATGGCGAAAGGCATGCCGGATGCCAGCAGCGCGCTGGTTCCGGCGGTGAACTGCACCAGGCGCGCAGCGGAGATGCTCGGGTCGATGTGACGCGCCAGGCTGGCAAGCACCAGGTACAACGGCGCCGACATCACCTGTTGCGTCACCACCACCAGCAGCGTGGCGACCAGCGCCATGCCCACGGTTTTCATTTCCAGGTCGGGCATTGGGAAAACGCCCCCCATGCCCGCATACACGGTCAGGCCCAACATGCGCGGCAGGGATGCATCCGCGATGCTGGAAAGCTCGTTACGCATCACCGACCAACGGAGCTGTCCGGATCCCTCCCGGCGCATCCCATAGATCAGCCTCACCAACGCGGAGAGCACCCCAAACCACAGCCCAACCGGTCCGAGCATTAAAGCCGCCGACCAGATTAACATCCCCTCCAGCGAGTTGTCCACACTGGACACCATGCCGGGGCGGATCTCTTCCTGCACAAAAAATTGCAACCGGTTAAAGGGAATCAACAACACCAGAATAAAAAGAACCACCACCCATTCGCTGACCAGCATTGGCCAATCTGAACGGAAGGTGATCCAGGTGACGCCCAACAGGGCAAAGAAGAAGAAATAAACCGAGCCGCTGATATCCAATGCAGCAACAAGGCGATGGTCTGACGGAAGGTCCGCCAGACCAGGCCAGATCTTTGAAGCAGTGCGTTCCAGCAATCGAATCATGTGCGGCCTAAAGCCGCTCGCTTTGCCAGCCGGTTATTGTCCCAATCCGGGCATTTGCCCAAGTAATGACGCGACCATGGGGGCGAGCAGCAGCAGATAAAGGATAAATAAAATGACACTCAGAATCAAGTTGATCACAAAGTTGTAACCAAACACGGTCAGAGCGCGTACCCAAAAACTGCGATGGAACAGGCTGGTTTTCGGCCAGCTTTCCTTGAGGAAATCGACCAGCCCACGATTTTTATCTGCCATTTCGTCCAGCGAATTGCGCAGAATCATGTTCTGTTCCTCAAGCACATTGACTTTTGCTTCCAGATCGTTCAAAAACACAATCAGGTCATTCATATTTTTGAACTGGGTGGGTGAAATTGGCATACAATACTCCCTGTGTAACTCCCCAAATACCCGCCAACCGCGGATTATTCCGCAGCCCAGGTTTTGATCAGTTGAATATAGAATTGCACCATTCGTGCCAGCGTGTCGATCGGGATGCGCTCATTCTTGTTATGCACCGATTCAAGCAGTTCTTCGTCCACAATCATCGGGCTGAAACGAAACACCTGATCACACACGGGGGTGTAATAACGGCTGTCCGTTGCGCCCTGCACCAGGTAAGGCGCAGGCAGCGCTTCAGGGAACACCTGCTGCACCACTTGCAGCAGTTCGGCGTACGCCGGAGCCTTTGTGGAAGAAACCGGCGAAGCCTCCCAGGCTGAATTTTCAGGGATGTGGATTTGCACGGCTTCGTCGCGGATTGTTTCGCGCACATGCGACACCACATCCGCCACCCGGTCGCCCGGCATCAAGCGGAAGTTGACGGCTGCGCTGGCCCGTCCCGGCAGCACGTTGTCTTTAATACCGCCGGAAATCAAAGTCGCGGCGGTGGTGGTGCGCACCATCGCGGAGGTGCGCGGTTTCTGGCTCAGCGAGCGGATCACCAGCGGCTTGAACAACCAGAAATTGGCAAACGCCATGCGCAGTCCAAACGGCAGAAAAGCGCCCAGCGCGCGGAACATCTCTTCCATCAGGTGAGTCTGTGGGCGCAACGGGTTCTCTTCCAGGCGTTGAATGGCGCGCGCCAGCACGCCAATCGCCGTGCGCTTGGGCGGGAAGGCGGCATGTCCACCCGCGCCTTCCACTTCCAGGTGCAGGGTCAGGTAGCCCTTTTCCGAGGTACCCAGCAAAGCCACCGGCAGAGCCAGCCCCGGCACCACCTGCCCGGTGAACACGGCGCCACCTTCATCCAGCACGGCAGCCAGGCGGGTGTTGTAGGATTGGATGCGCCCAGCCATTTGCGCTGCGCCCTGGTGACCAGACACCTCTTCGTCGTGTCCAATAGCCAGGATGATGCTCCGCTGCGGCTGGTAGCCATTTTTGATCAGGGTTTCCACCGCATCCAGCATGGCAATCAGCGTATTTTTATTATCCAATGCGCCGCGCCCCCACACACAGCCTTCGGCGATTTTGCCGTCGAAAGGCGGGAAGCGCCACTCATCCCGCGATGCCGGATCAACCGGCACCACGTCGCTGTGTGAGGCGAGCAGAATAGGCGCCAGCGTTTCATCTTTGCCGCGCCAGGTGTAAAACAGACTGGCTTTGTTTACCACGTCCACGCGCAGGGTGGCATGTACGCGCGGGTACATTTTTTCCAGCGATTTACGCAGATCGACAAACGGTTGGTAATCAAACTTGTCGCGGTCAGGGTCGGATATGGTGCGGTGCCGGATGGCGACTGCCAGATGTTCGGCGACCAGCTCGCCGGGCACTTCCGCCAGCGCAGCCGGCGCCGGGGCATCGTTGACTTTGCCAAACACAATGGTTTTGATCAAAATA
>JACRAG010000362.1 GCA_016213455.1 Anaerolineae bacterium
CTTCGATGCGCTTTGGAGCCAGCTGGACAACAGATGGTCCGTTTCGAGAGACGGAAACCGCGATCTGCTTTTCTGAATCGGAAGGTATCCTGGGGGTTGAGATGGAAGCGGCGGCCTTGTATGCGTTTGCTCAGGCGAAATGTAAAGCGGTGATTTGTATTGCTCAAATCACCAATCAGATGGCTCGGATCGAGAATGATTTTGAAAAAGCGGACGGGCACCTGGATGCCCTCAAGGTCGCCTCGATCATCGCTACAGAAGCTTTTGCCGGTCGTATAAGCGCATCGTTGACGTATTGAGATAAGCCATCTCACTACGCGGACAACCCATTATTTACCCCTCGCTTACTTCTTCGCAACTTGCAGCCGGCACCAGGCGTACAGCCCATCATAGACTTCGAACTGATGCTCCAGGTTTTCCATATCCTCTGGATAACGCAGGCTGTAACCAGCGGCGATCGCCTCTAACCCACGCGCGATCGGATCTTTGTCGATATCCTCGGCCACATCCGCGGCATGAACGATCTGCGCCAGGCGCACCAGGCCAGGTTCTTTCAAGTCGTATTTGAGCATTATCGACTCGAACGAGCAGCGCTCCTCGTGATGTCCCAACTCGACGCCCGGCGCATCGACACCCTTAGTGCACCCGAAGGGGTGAGGGAATTGCCCCACTTTCCTTTACCACCCGGTCGATTTCACCCTTGGGTACAAACAGGAACTCCGCTTCGTTGTCAATAAAGCGGGTAATCAACCACGGGCAGGCCACGCGGTCGACATGTACATGAGAACGAGTTACCCATTTCATTGTAGATCTCCCTTCTTATATATCTGAAAGAATTTGATCCAATTCGGCGGCAGCGTCGGCTTGCAGCTCAGGCGACAAAGCAATCGCCGTAATGTCGCTCTGGGCGCAGGCCACTCGCCAGGTTGCCATGAAATCATCATCCAGCGCGCCACCTTCCAGGTAACCCGCCAGCACAGCAGCGCGATCGGCCGGGGCTCGGTAGCGGCGAAGGTCATTGATCGGGTGGCTGAAATAGGCATCGCCAAAATCGATGATTCCGGTCAGCGTGCCGGTTGCCGGGTCGACAAAGGTGTGTTCCGGCCCAGGGTTGGAATGCAGCGCGACGATCACCTTTTTTGCCGGCAGGGTGTGCATCAGGCGGCGCCCGATGACCTCTGGCGCCAGGGGATATGTCCAGTTTTTTCCATCTCTGTGGACCAGTTCGGCCAGGTCATCGAATACGCTGCCCATACGCCAGATGAAGTCGACTCCGGACTGGTCGCCGAAGAACAGGTTGCTGTCGCGCAGCTTTTCCTGGAGAATGCCGTGGACCCGGCGCAGCATTCTTCCCAGGCCCATCAGCGCCTGCCGGCGTGTATCCCCTGCGAGTTTGGCGTTGCGAAAGGCAATCCCCGGCATGCGGGTCATCAAGGTGTATTCGATCAAGGGCTCTGGGTGCCCGTACCCGATGACTCGGGGAACGGTCAACCCTTCCACCCCTTCCAGTTGCTGGAGAAACACCACCTCTTTCTTCAAACTGGTGCGCGGGCGCAATTTATGCGGGCGTTGGGTTTTCAGGATGTAGGCGTCATCGATGGAATAAGTGCGCGCCTCACCACCCGTTTCGTCCACGGCGGTCACAGCCTTCGCCGAGGGAAGATGTTGGCGAGCCAGCGCGAGCACCTGTTCCGCGCTCAATACGGAGTCCGGGTCCTCCGGCTGGACATAATAATCTTTTGGCATTTGCAGTCTCCTTGAACTATGATTTTGTGGCGAGCGGCGCATCAGCGCGCCAATCCCAGCCGGCGGCTTCCAGCTCCAGCAGGGCGGCGAAGCGCCCGCCTTTCTGGATCAGTTCTGCTGGAGTACCAGTTTCTATAACGCGCCCATCTTCGAGCACGATCACGCGGTCTGCCTCGCGGGCGGTGGAGAGGCGGTGAGCCACCGTCAGGATGGCGCGCTGGTGGCGGGAGGTTTCGGTCAGAAGCGCCTGGCGGAAGGCAGCCTCGCTGGCGCTGTCGATGGCTGATGTGGCCTCGTCAAACAGCAGCACGGCCGGGTCCCAGACCAATGCTCGGGCCAGGGAAAGCATCTGACGCTGGCCGGACGAGAGCTGCACACCTTCGCCCGCGCCGTTGCTGATCGGCGTGTCAACCCCTTTGGGAAGGGATTGGATCAGGCCTTCTGCACCGGCGATTTGACCGGCGCGCTCGACCGCAGCCCGCGGCACATCCGGGTCACCCAGGGTCAGGTTATCCAATACGCTGCCGCTGAACAACTGGACCGCCTGCGGCACCACTCCGATGAAGCGCCGGCGTTCGATCTCCGGGATCTGGTGCGGGTCCAGACCGGCCACCTGGATCGTGCCCTGCCAGGGCGTATACAACCCGCCCAGCAGGTTCAGGATGCTGCTCTTCCCGGCGCCGGTGCGTCCCACCAGGGCGACGTGTTCTCCTGGCGCCACGCTGAGGGTCACATGCTTCAAGACCGGCTGGTTTTCAAAATAGCCAAAGGTCAGATCGCTGACCCGAATACCGCCGGCCGGCTTTTGGGTTGTGCCCAATCCGGACAGCGCCTCTTCTTCCACCGGCAAGTCCAGCACCTGGAAAATTCGTTCAGCGCCGGATAAGGCGCTTTGCACGGTCTGCCATTCTTCACCCAACGAGGTGATCGGGTCGAAAAAGCGCTTAAAAAGCAGTACAAAAGCGGTCAGCGTGCCCAGGCTGATTTGGATCGCCTGCAAGCCGGCTTGAGCGCCGCCCCACAGCAGCAGGGTGATCGCGATGGCCATCAGGATCTGCATAATGGGGGTGTACAGCGATGAATAACTGGCGGAAAGGTTGTAGGCTTTGAGGGTTTTCTCCAGCACCCGCCGGAAGCGGGCCACGATCACCGGCTCGCGGCCAAAGGCGCGAATCACTTCCACCCCGCCGAACGTCTCTTGCAGGTGAGTGTTGAGCAGCCCAACGGCGATGCGATTCTTGCGCTCCGCGTCGCGAATGCGCAGCCGGAAGGCGTTGGTGATCCACAGCAGGGGCGGCACGACCAAAGCCGAGATCAAGGCCAGGGTCGGGCTGAGGACGACCATCGCGATGGAAACGGTCACCAGGCGGATCAGGTCGGTAACCAGGCCGGCAACACCCGAGGAAAACAGGGTATCCACAGTGTCTACATCCGCCGTGCAGCGGCTGATAATGTCGCCCAACGGGTTTTGGTCATAATAGCGGATGGGCAGGTGTTGCAAGTGACGGTAGAGGCGCACGCGCAGATCGTTCAGC
>JACRAG010000368.1 GCA_016213455.1 Anaerolineae bacterium
CCCGGAGGAAGGCAGTGAGCACTACTTTGCCTACTGCGTGGAAACGCTGATGGGTCACGGCTTACCGCACGGCGACCTGGTTGGGCCAGGCATCCTCATCGCCGCCCGCCTGCAGCAGCAGGAGACGCAGCTTGTGAAACGCCTGGAAACGGCCATGCAGGCCTGCAACATTCCGCTCAACAACATCCCCGAGGAATTCATCACGCGCACGCTGCGCGACCTGCCCGCCTACTGCCGCAAGCACAACCTGGCGTACGGCATCGCGCACACCTTATAAAAACCAGCGCCGTCCGGCAAATCCGGGCGGCGCTGACCTTCTTGTTTAGTCCATCACGACAGGTAATTGACGAAACGAACGGACATTAAGGAGTTTTTTCTAGATAGGGCTTACGCCGCAGGTGTTTGTGGACTTTATATCTTCTCGCCGCCACACGCCAGCCGATATCACCATAGGTGCGATACAACCAGGCCGGGATGACAGGTTTTTCCAACAAGGAAACCTGTGTGGTTGAAAACGCCTCCCCTTTGACCAGGATTGCTGCGCGCTTTTCCAGCGCCATGCGGACTGGCACAGCCGGTCCACCCGCCTGGCGCAACGGGCTTCCGTCCAGCATTCCGCCGCCGCCCAGAATAAATCCACCCACCCAATCCATCCCCGCCGCTTTGGCAAATAGACCGCAAACCGAGAGTGCATTTTCAGAGTGCGTCACTTCAGGGAAGCCGTTGTTGATGATGGCAGTAAAGCGGGGTCTGTGATTGGCTGTCCCTTGCTGGCGGTGAGTCGCAATCCGTTCCAATGCCTCTATGACCGGCGCAGGCAAGGTATCCACATACAAGGGAAAAGCCAGCACAACCAGATCAGCCGCATCAAGCGCATCCAGTACAGCCTGCCAGCGCTCCCCGGAGCGTAAAGTGGTGTAGAGTTGCACCACCTGGGTTTCCACTCCCCCTGTCGCCAATTCTTCCATCACAAAACCGCCCAGTGCATTGGAAACACTTTTCTGGGTGCGCGGGCTGCCAACCAGAAGCACTGCCCGTTTAGGAGCCTCAACAAGGCTAATGCTGGGGAGGATCACGGGTAAAGAAACATCCGGTGAAGACGCGCCGGTTTGTATCGCTTTGACCCAGCGCTGAGCCGCAGAGCGCAGCCCAGCGTCATCCAGTGTTGTTGGAACGATGTCAGACACAGCCGTCTTCGGGTAGAAATTCAAGCGATTGCGCTGGACAAGGTGGTGGAAAACCCCCATTTCCAAATCATCCAACCGATCCATCCATCCGATAGCCAGAAAATCCGGATAGCGGTCATATCGTTTTTGGTGATGCGTTTCTCCCTCCACACTGGCAAAGAAGGGGGAAATGTTTTGGATCTGATGGTCCACCATGCGTTTTAATTGCGAAGAATAACCACCAAATACGACCGGGGTCAAATAGACCAGCAAATCGCTGTTGGCAATCGCAGCGGCGATCATAAGGTTGTCATCCTGCACATTACACTGGCCCGGATTGCGGACCCAACACAAAAAATCCCCTGCGCAATTACCGATTTTCTGATCCCGCAGCAGTACATGGCGAACTTCCCAACCACTCGCTTCCAACTCACTTTGCAGAGCCGACCGTACCCGCGGCCCCATGGGATCATGCACAGAAGAACCGTCCAATATAACCGCGTTCATTTCTTACTCCTTGAAAAATTCGCGGGCTATCGCCTGCAATTCATACTGATACAATTCATCGCCGTTCGGTCCAAAAGGCGGAATATTCCGGGCAATCTCCAACGAAACCAGACCGTGCACGCGTGCCCAAACCAGCAGCGCCACAGTGATCGAGAGAATATCGGCATCACCTACCAGGCAACGCCATTGTTGATAGGCTGTTTCAAATTCAGGCGTCACGCGCGGAAAGTCGACTGTGCGCAATTTTCCAGCCACCCGGAAAGCTTCGACAATACTGACCAATGCCAGCATCGAATGCGCTCCCGAAGGCTGAATCAGTTCTGACAGTGGCACATCTCCCGGAATGGGTGCGCCAAAGATGAGATGATACCGTTCAGGATATCTCAACGCCCAGGCGCGGTAAGCCATGCCAGTCGCCCACATGCGTCCCCACAGATCCTCCGATGAAACCGCATCCCGCGCCGCCAGTTGCGACTCACCAAACGACTTGTAAGCAGCAATCACCATGGCAGTGACCAGGGCATCGCGATCTGGAAAATAGTTATAAATGGCAGGAGCCGTGATCTTCATGGCGCGCGCGATGGCTCGCAGCGACAATCCCGATGCACCGGTCTCGGCGATTTGCTTCCAGGCGGCGTCCAAAATCATTTCTCGCATGTCCGGTTGAGGGCCAGAATGTTTGGGGCGTGGCATAAACCTCCATAGAATAAACGCTGTATATTTACATTGTAAATATACAGCGTTTATTTAATTTTGTCAACAGGAAGAACGATATTCTTTCCACATTTCAGTTCTGCTTTTCAGCAGCCCGACTATCCCGTATAATTTCAATCGGATAACTGGATTTACCGCAG
>JACRAG010000018.1 GCA_016213455.1 Anaerolineae bacterium
GAGTGGGTTCTCAGATCTCGCAGCAGGGCAAGAAAACCCAATTGTGGGCCAGCTTGCACGAGCGGGCGTTTGCTCGAGATGCGCAGCCGTGCGAAGCTATACATCGAGACCAGACCCAGGGCGAAAGCCAGCCCCAGGGCAATCTGGTAGCCGCCGGGCTTATCCGTCCGGGTGATGATTTCACCGACGGCCAGGGTGGTGATCATGCCGGCAATGCCCATCACAAAGTTGCGCGAGGCAAAATAGCGCCCGCGCCCCGACAGCGGCACAATATCCCCGACGATGGACATCCAGGCCGGGAAAGACAGGTTGCCGAAGGCGTCGCGAACGACCGAGAAGGCGATAGCCATGTAGATCAGCGCGTCGCCTCGCAACACGAATGGCAAAGACGCTGCCAACAGGAGCATCAAGCGCCCCATGCCGCCACCGCCGATCAGGGTAATCTGTTTGCGATGTCCGATGCGTTCCACCAATAGGGCGCCGGGTAGCAACATCAAGGCCGCCATCAGGCTCGACAGCGAGCTCATCAACCCAATTTGCGCACGCGTCGCCCCCAAAGCCAGCACGTACAGCACCAGGTAGGTAACGACGATGTTGTCGCATGCCGCGGCGAAAAGTCCGTCATACCAGAACCAATGCAAGTTTTGCCGTTCTTTTTCGGGTAAGGTCAGCGCCCAATCTCCACCGCTGGTCAGGTGAGAAAGGGAGCGCCGCAGGTGATCTCGCGCTGCGGCGATAGAGAGAGGATATTTGAGCATACGCGACGTTTTAGAATTGTTCGAAATAGGGCATATCCACCACGAAAATGGTCGCCTGGTGGTGGTCCGGCTCGGGCGGGCAACAAGTCTGGCGCAGCAAACCGATCACTGCGTCGACCTTTTCTGCCTCGACGCCGATTAACAACGTGACATTTCCCCGCCTCAGGAATCCCCCGGTGCTGGCCATGCGCGTGACGCGGTAGTCCTGCCTGATCAGCTCCGGGATGATGTTTTGGTCATCGGTATCGCGTATGATCACGATCATCAACTTCATCTTGACCTCATTAAAATTGCTCGAACCGCTCGACATTCATCGAATAGATGATTGCCCCACCAAGCTGGGCCTCGATCATCGGTAATTCAGCGTAACCGGGCTGGGGGGCCATTTGTGTGGGGATGTAATGCCGATAAGGGCGACAACACTCATTAACCAGGTCGATCAGAGCGGGCTTGCGAGCCGTATCCAACCCGATCAGCAAACAAACCATTGGTTCCTGGATGATCCCGCCGGAACTATCGATTTTCGTAAAGTAAAAATTGTTTTGGGCGAGCTGCCGGGTAAGCTTATCGGCTTGCAGGCCCGAGACGATGACGTAGAGGAGGAGATTGATAGTGCCTGGAGATTGCATGGGTTATTTATTCCTGCTGATCATCATGTCGATGCCGTCCCAATCATAACAGATTAGCGGCCGAGTGGCTTATTCGTAGATTCTCAATCCAGGGCGATTGCATCTAAAATTTAGTTGGATGAATGAGATAATGGTGGTCTACACAATAAAGCTGGAGGCCACCAATGCCCGAGACGTCTGTTGGCTCAATAGGGAAGCATTTTTCCAAAGTTCGCGATCCACGGATAGATCGCACGAAACAGCATAAGCTGCTAGATATTATCTGTGTTGCCATCTGTGCAGTCATCTGCGGGGCAGATAACTGGGTAGAAGTTGAAAACTTTGGGCATCAGAAACTGGCCTGGTTGCAGACCTTTCTGGAACTGCCTAACGGGATACCCTCGCATGATACGTTTGGCCGGGTGTTTGCACTGGTAGACCCCGAAGAATTTCAAAGGAGCTTCTTGGAGTGGGTTCAAGCGGTTAGCCAACTGACCCAAGGCCAAGTGATCGCCATTGACGGAAAGCAGTTGCGTGGTTCGCACGACCGAAGTTCAGGGAAGCGAGCGATCTACATGGTGAGTGCCTGGGCCACAGCGAACCACCTGGTGCTCGGACAACAGAAAGTCAACGATAAGTCCAATGAGATTACCGCCATTCCCGAATTGCTCAAGACGTTGGCGATTTCGGGTTGTATCATCACAATCGATGCCATTGGAACGCAGACCAAAATTGCCAGGTTGATTGTGGAATCCGAAGCAGACTACATTTTAGCCGTCAAGGAAAATCAAGGCAAGCTGTACCAAGACATCGTGGCCTTGTTTGATTACGACCGGCGATGTAACTTTCAGGAGGCACCCTACGAGTATGCCAAAACGGTTGGCAAGGATCATGGCCGGATCGAAATTCGTCAGTGTTGGAGCACTTCTGACCCCGAGTACATGGAGAGTATCCGCAATCGACATTACTGGAAGGGCCTGAAAACCATCGTGATGATCGAGGCGGAAAGGATCATTGAAGGTAAATCGAGTGTGGAGATCCGTTACTTCATCTCCAGCCTCGCAAGCGATGCGCAATGCCTCTTGAAAGCAGTTCGCAGCCATTGGGGGATTGAAAATGGCTTGCATTGGACCCTGGACATTGCTTTTGCCGAAGATCAGAGCCGTGTGCGCAAAGATCATGCTCCTGAAAACCTGGCTCTCATACGCCACATGGCACTCAACCTGCTCAAACAAGAGAAAACAGCCAAGGGCGGTATCAAAGCCAAGCGGCTTCAATGTGCTTGGAACGAAGAATATCTGCTCAAGGTCTTGGCGGGTGCATAAGATGCAATCGCCCTGATTCTCAATCAATAAGAAACGCTTTTTCAGTACTCATGCTAAAATATTGATAGGTCGGTGCGGTGTTGGGAAATCGAGGAGAAAGCACAATGAAAATTATTATCGTTGAGGACGAATTCGTACAACGGCGATCACTCCAGGTGCTTCTTTCAAAATCCGGCCATGAAGTGGTAGATGCCATCAACGGAGAAGAGGCCTGGCAATGCTTGCAAACTGATCCCATCCGGCTGGTCATCACAGATTGGCTGATGCCAGTCATGAATGGATTGGAGCTGATTCAGCGTATTCGTGCCGCCAATTGGTCTTATTATACTTACATCATCATTTTGACATCCAAAGATGCGAAAAGCAGCATTGTTACGGGCTTGCAATCCGGCGCAGATGATTACCTGA
>JACRAG010000367.1 GCA_016213455.1 Anaerolineae bacterium
TATGGGGCGACCAAACTACAAAAGGTTTGTTCAACCCAAATGAGAGTGATTTTGATGTGCGTATTTTCTTAAAGTTCAAATCTCTATTGAATTTCTTACACAAATCCCCTCGATAATCTGTTCATCGGCACATTTCCCGTGCGATTCATGGGTATAATCCTCTGCGTAGGCTATTAATGGTCTTTGTATCCGGGCAGACTGCCCGCGTAATCTATTGTTTAGAAAGAGGAACCTCATGTCTGAATATGATCTCGTTGTAATCGGCGCCGGTCCCGGCGGTTATGTCAGCGCGATCCGCGCATCACAACTTGGCCTCAAGACCGCCATCATTGACAAGCAGTGGCTGGGCGGGGTCTGCCTGAATATCGGCTGCGTCCCCTCCAAAGCATTGTTAAAAAATGCCGAAGTCGCCCACATCCTGCGTGAACGTGCCAAGGATTTCGGGTTCTCTTTTGACAACTTGAAACTGGATTACTCCGTCGCCGTCAAACGCTCCCGCCAGGTATCCGACCGTCTCACCAAGGGCGTCGGTTTCCTGATGAAAAAGAACAATGTGGATGTCTACATGGGCACTGCCCTGTTGAAATCCAAGAACAGCGTTCAGGTGACTGCCGCGGATGGTAAGGTGCAGGAGCTGGCCGCCAAGAATATTATCGTGGCTACCGGTTCCTATTCCACCCCAATTCCAGGCGTCAAAATGGACGGCAAGAAGATCGTTTCTTACCACGAAGCCATTCTGCAGGAAAATCTGCCTGGCTCAGCCATCATTATTGGCGGCGGCGCCATCGGGCTTGAATTCTCCACCATCTGGAATTCCTACGGCACCAAGGTGACCATCGTTGAAATGCTGCCGCACATCGCCCCGTTGGAAGATGAAGAAGTCAGCACCGAACTGGAAAAAGCCTTCAAAAAGAACGGCATAACCGTGCTGACCGGTCACCGCGTTTTATCGGTGGAAGCCACAGCCACGGGCGTCAAAGTCAAAGTATCCAGCGCCGAAGGTGAGAAAGTTCTGGAAGCTGAACAAACCCTGGTGGCTATTGGCTTCAAACCCAACAACAGCGGGCTCGGGCTGGAAACCGTCGGCGTGAAGTTGACCGAACGTGGCCACATCCAGATTGACGACAGCATGACAACCAGCGTCCCCAATATCTATGCGATCGGGGATGTCACCGGCAAATTCCTGCTGGCACATGTCGCCTCCGCCCAGGGGATCATCGCCGCGGAGACCATTGCCAAGCACGAAACCATCAAACTGGATTACGCCATGATGCCGCGGGCTACTTACTGCTACCCGCAGGTAGCTTCCTTCGGCTACACCGAAGCCCAGGCTAAAGAAAAATGCTACGAAATCAAAGTCGGTAAATTCCCCTTCATTGCCAACGGCAAGAGCCTTGGCCTGGGTGAAACCGTCGGCTTCGCAAAAATCATCAGCGATGCCAAATATGGTGAAATTCTCGGCGCGCACCTGATCGGGCCGGAAGTCTCTGAACTGCTGCCGGAAATGACCCTGGCACAGCGCATGGAGATGACCGCGGAAGATATTGCCCGCAACGTGCATGCCCATCCTACACTTAGCGAGGTATTGATGGAAGCTGCCCACGGCGTGGACGGCTCACCCATTCATATATAAAGAATGTTTCAAAATATCGTAAAAGTTCTGGGGGGAGACCCTCACAAGCGTGAAATTCAGAAGATGGTTCCCATCCTCGAACAGATCAATCTGTTCGAGGATGAGATCGAAAAACTCAGCAATGATGCCCTGCTCGCCAAAACCGCGGAGTTCCGCAAACGCTTCACGGATGGTGAGACCCTGGATGATTTGCTGCCGGAAGCCTTTGCGGCCGTCCGTGAGGCCGGGAAACGCACCATCGGTCTGCGTCATTATGACGTTCAGATGATCGGCGGCATCACCCTGCACCGCGGCAACATCGCTGAAATGCGCACTGGTGAGGGCAAAACCCTGGTTGCCACCCTGCCATTGTATTTGAACGCCATCACCAGCCGCGGAGTGCATCTGGTGACCGTCAACGACTACCTGGCGCGGCGTGACGCCCGTTGGATGGCGCCTGTTTACCAGGCACTCGGTCTGTCGGTCGGCGTTCTGCAAATGGCTGCCCGTACCGAAAACGGCAAAAATGCCTTCCTCATTGATCTGAGCAAAACCTCCCCACATGAAGACCAGAATCAATTGCAGGTGGTCTTACGCCATGAAGCTTACCAGGCGGATATCACCTACGGCACCAACAGTGAATTTGGTTTCGATTACCTGCGCGACAACCTGACCATGAGTCTGGCTGAACGCGTACAGCGCGGCCATTATTTTGCCATTGTCGATGAAGTCGATAATATTCTCATCGATGAAGCCCGTACCCCGTTGATCATCAGCGGCCCGGCGGCCGATCAGGCGGAATGGTACAACCGCATGTCGCAGGTGGTACGCCAACTGCAGCCCGAAGATTACGAGATCAACGAAAAAGACCGCACCGTTTCTTTGACAGAACTCGGTGAAACCCATGTGGAAGAGATCATGGGCGAAACCCTGCGTGATCCCGATCGTCCGGAAGATATCACCCCCGAACAGGCCCAGAAATTGGGCTATCTGGAACAGGCCTTACGCGCCCAGCATCTTTTCCGGCGCAACAAGGATTACCTGGTACAGGCCAGCAAAGTGGTGATTGTGGATGAGTTCACCGGGCGGTTGATGCCTGGCCGGCGCTGGACAGACGGACTGCATCAGGCTGTCGAGGCCAAGGAAAGCGTCAAGGAGGAACCCGAGAACGTCACCTACGCCACCATCACCCTGCAGAATTACTTCCGTATGTACGAAAAACTGGCCGGCATGACCGGTACTGCTCTGACCGAATCGGAAGAGTTTTACAAAATCTATAAACTGGATGTCCAACCCATTCCCACCAACCTGGAATTCCAGGCAACCAAGAATGACTCGCCACTGGAAGAAATCGATTCCAAGGACAGGGATGGCTATAAAGTCACCTATTTCGCCCGCCGTAATGAACCGGAGAAAAAGCCGGTCTACTGGCGGCGTAAAGATTACCCGGATGTCGTCTACCGCACTGAAGAAGCCAAACTGCGCGCCATCTCCATGGAGATCATCGAGCGGCACGTCAAAGGCCAGCCGGTGCTGGTCGGTACCACCTCGGTGGAACACAGCGATCGCCTGGGCGACCGTCTGCGCGCGGAACCTGTGCGCACCTTGCTGCAGGCCATGTTGATCCGCAAAGTCTGGATGGAAAAGAACAACCGTCAGGATGAAGAACGCGCCATCCCCGAATTGGAGTTTCTGAATACACCGGTTGACCAGATGAAAACGGCTGATCTGCGCACGTTCGCCCGCACACTGGATCTTTCCATTAATCTGGAAGAAGAAGAAAACCTCAACCGTCTTTGCACCTACCTGGAAATGGATGAGTCTCTCAAACCACGCCTGGTGAGTGTTATTCAAGCGGGGGTTTCGCTGGCAGTCTTGAATGCCCGCAAA
>JACRAG010000360.1 GCA_016213455.1 Anaerolineae bacterium
CGCCTCATTGGGGACGCGCCACTTTAGCTGCGCTGGCACGCTCAGCCTGGACGAAATTTTCAGCGCTGAACAGCTCCTGCTGGACTGTGAGATTCGGGACTGGGTTGAACATGCCATCCGCGGCATCCACCTGGGTGAAGCAGATCCTGAGAACTGGCTGGCGGAAATCCGCCGCGGCGTACAGTCAAATTTCATGGACCTGGATAGCACGCTCGACCATTTTCAAGAGCAATCCTGGTATCCGCGGCGCTTCATCCGCGGCGCCATCGGCCCCTGGCTGGAGCAGGGTCAGCCACGCCTTTCCGAGCGCCTGCGCCGGGAAGCCAAACAACGCATCGCCCGCCACAATTTCGAGTTGGACCCAGCCAGACGCCGGGAAATCGAACGAATATATACCGCAGCCGAGCAGTTTGTGCAATCATGAAACTGGCACTGAACCACCATTAGGAGATAAACATGATCCCACTGTTTAAAGAATTAGCCGAACAGCCCCAGGCGCTGCGCGAACTGGCAAACCATTACCGCAGAGAACCCGGCCTGTTGGATCTGCCCACGGCTCAGGTGGGCTGTCCCTGGGTGTTTACTGGCATGGGTGCCTCCTACCACGCGGCCTGGATCGGCGCGCTGGCTTTTGGCTCCTTCGGCCTGCCGGTTCAGGCCATAGAAACGGTCGACCTGATCCACTATTCGCGCCTCCCGGAAGTAGGCGGTTGGATCGTGTACGTCTCACAGTCCGGCAGCAGTGGTGAAGTCAACCCATTCTTCCAACATCTCCCCGCCGGGAACAAACTGGCTGCGCTGACAAACACCCTCGACAGCGACCTGGCCAAACAAGCCCGCTGGGTTTTGCCCATGTGCGCCGGAGAAGAAACCCTCATCGCCAGCAAAACCTTTGTGAACTCGCTGGGCGTGCTTTGGATGCTGGCGCGCAAGGTAGCCGGCGTCTGGAACAATCAGGAAACCGGTCAGCTGGAGCAGGTTGCGGACCACGCGGAACAAATTCTGGCTGCCTCAGCGGCCATCCGCGAGCGCTTCCTGGCTTTCTATGACCCGGCCTCCCCGCTGCTCTTCCTTGGTCACGGCCCGCACGCAGCCACCGCCCGCCAGGCCGCCATGGGCATGAGCGAGTGGGCCAAGATTCCCGCGCTGTACGCTGGCATGGGGGCCTTCCGGCACGGCTTCATCGAAAGCGTCAGGCCAGGTTTGCGTGTGGTGATGATTTCTCCGCCCGGTAAAACCCGCGCTTCGGCCCTGACGCTGGCGCGCGAGCTGTCCGACTATGGCGCCAGGGTTCTCCTCATCGAAAATGGGCAGCTGCACGATGTGGACGAGGAACCATTCGAAGGTCCGTTGATGGACGAGTTCCTCAGCCCGCTACTCGACATTTTGCCGATACAAATTGCCATGGACGGGCTGGCTGTCGCCGCGGGGATCGAACCGGGTTTCCGCTTCATCAGCAAAGTGGTACGGCAGCTTTAAGGCTTTCGTTTGCACAAATGCCGTCCATCAACCTCAACCACGATCAAATCGCAATTTATTGATAAGCTGTTTTTCACAGGAGGATAGCATGACTGCATTAGATATCACGCTGGAAGAACGCATGACCGGCAGACTGTCTGCCAGCCGCCAGACCGAAGCCGTCCGAGCCGTGCGCCAGGATGGGTATGTCATCCTGAACGACCTGATCGACCCGGCCATCCTTGCCCCCATTCGCGACCGGATGCTCGCAGATGTAGCCAAAATTATGGCCCGCGACGATATTCCTTTCAACTTCAACCGTGGTAACATCCAGCAGGATCCTCCGCCCTTCCCACCATACCTTTCCCGTGAGGTTTTGTGCAACGAAATTGTCATCGCAATCACGCAATCCATCCTGGGAAAAGGGCTGCAGAACGGCATGTACAGCGGCAACACCGCCCTGCCGCATTCGACCGGGCGCCAGCCGGTCCATGCGGATATGGGCCAGCTCTGGCCTGAACTGGAAGTGGCCCATCCGGCCTATGCACTGGTCGTCAATGTCTTGCCTGTCGATGTATCCCCGGAAAATGGCAGCACCGAGATCTGGCCGGGAACGCACCTAGATACCTCGGTGATCCTGCAAGAAGGCGACATCAAAGTATCCGAGGAAAAGCTGGCGGAACAACGAAAAATCGCCCCCGGGTTCCAGTACAGCGCACGGGCCGGAAGCGTGGTCATCCGCGATATTCGCATGTGGCACGCGGGCATGCCCAACCACACCGATCAACCCAGACCGATGATTGCCATGATCCATTATGTCAGCTGGTGGAGCGACCTCGCACCAATGGAATTTGCGCTTGGAAGCGAACCCTATCTTACGCATCCCCAATTGACCCACCTGGTTCGCTATGTCGATGGCGATCTCGACCATACGGGACGCAATCAGGCGTTTGATTTGATGAAATGAGCCAACCCAACTTCGTTCTCGCAGTCGATATTGGGGGTACGCGAACCAAATTTGGCCTGGTCGATCGCTTGAGCGGTGAACTGCTTCACATGGCGGTTCGGCCGACCGAATTCTACGAGACGGGCGAATTTATCGCGACCTTGAATCGAACGGTGTCAGACCTTCTGTCGCAAAATCAAACCGGCTGGAACGCAATCAAGGCGATTGGGATCGGTTTACCCGGGTTTGTCGATGGCGACTTCATCAGTCAGATCTGGGAATCGCTGGCTTTTATGGAAGGAAACCAGTTTCGCCCAAGTCTCGAACACGCCTTCCATGTGCCGGTGAGAATTGAAAATGATGGTCGGGCGATTGCCCTGGCCGAATACTATTATGGGAACAGCGGGCGGCCTGAAAGGTTGTTGTCATTGACCCTGGGCACAGGAGTCGGCTTCGGGTTGATTGTACATGGAGCGCCGCAGGATAAAAAACCCCTGATGCACATGGCGCCCCATATTTTAGTCCGCCCAGGAGCTGCGTCCTGTTATTGCGGCTTCAACGGCTGCATGGAATCGCTCGTCAATGGGCGTAGATTGGTGACCATTTACCAGCGCTTGCGGACAACCACCGACGATCCGGATCTTCAGGACGCCCAGGCGATTCTTGAGAACGCTGGCGAGCAAGAATCCACAAACCAAAGTGGAACCGCACTGGTCGCAGTCAATGAGATGCTTCAAGACCTGATAACCGGGCTGAACATTTTCATTTACACCTACGCCCCGGACGTGTTTGTGTTGGGAGGAGGCCTGTCGCAATCACTCACCCCGTTTCTCCCAAAAATCCAACGCGGACTGATCGCGCAGCCCTGGCAGGGCTTCCACAGCCAGGTGATGATTTCCGATCTCGACGAAAAGGCAGGCTTGTTGGGCGCGGCGGCGCTGGCACTCCATCTCCCAGATCAATTGGAATGACGCACGCCATAC
>JACRAG010000366.1 GCA_016213455.1 Anaerolineae bacterium
GAACTCGATCAGCCCGTGGTAGAGCGAGCGGTAGGTGTCGAAATCGCGCTGGGAGAGATGCCCCTGCAGGAAGAGGTTGAACGCGAAGATCTCGGCGTCCTCATAGATGCTGCGGTCCTGAATGACCGAACTGGGGCAGTGCATGATCTGCCGCTGCACGTGCAGGCGGTTGGCCAGGAAAAAGATCTGCGACTGGAAGCCCCACGCACTCATATCCTGGTAGAAATCGGCCAGGTAGGGGTTGTGCGCTTCCGGCTCATAAAACGGCTGCCAGCCCAATTTCTGGCACAACAGCCCGACCAGGGTGGATTTGCCCACCCCAATGTTTCCAGCCACCGTGATATAGCGTTTCATTTTTCCCACTCCCTCGCTTTATGTGCGTAAAAAAAGCCTGCAATCTGCAGGCTTCATTTTACCCGAGCATCAGGGAATTTCCCCGTTCAACTCCATCGTAATCAGCTTGTCGAACACCTCAAAGGGCTGTGCTCCCACCAGTGCGACGCCATTGACGAAGAAGGTGGGGGTGGAACTGACCCCCAGTTCGGCGGCCCACTGGTAATCGTCCAGCACTTCCTGCGCGTAGCGCTGATCTTTGATGCAGGCCTGGAAGGATGGCAGGTCCAGCCCCAGGTTCGTGGCAATTTCGTCGTACAGGCTGGTGTCATAGCTGCGTTCGGCTTTGAAGAGCGCCTCGTGGAAGGGCCAGTAGGCTTCCTGTTCGCCGGCGCAGTTGGCAGCCTGGGCAGCCGGGTCGGCGTTGGCGTGCATGCCGTAGAGCGGGAAGTCGCGGTACACCAGGCGCACCTGCTCGCCGTATTTGGCCTGGATCTGGGGCCAGGTTTCGGCGTGCCATTTGCGGCAGAAGGGGCACTCATAATCGCTGAATTCGATGATGGTGATGGGCGCGTCCGGGTTGCCCAGAATGGGATCGTCGTCCAGGGGCACGTCGTAGCGTCTGATCTGCTTCGGGTCAGGCTCGGCAGCCTGTCCCTGCGCCGCCTGGGCTGACTGCGCCGCCGCCAGCTGGGTGCGCAGGTCTGAAACCTGGTTGCGCAGCGGCATGGCAAAGATCAGGTAACCGGCGAGCATGCCCAGGCCAAAGACCACCGGTAAGAGGTAAAGCCAGCGCAGGTTGCGGCGCGGTTTGGGTTCTGCCTCCACCACGGCATCCACAGGTTCCACAATTTCAGAAGGGGGAATTTCGGTCTGCATAAGTCCGATTATAAAGCATTTTCAGGCGAATCAAAAACCGGGCGTTTGGCCCGGTTCTTGATTCGCAAGGTCTTACTTCTGCGAAATGCTGCTGGTCGGGCAGACATCCACGCAATTGGCGCAGTCTTTGCATTTGGACTCGTCGATCACGTAGAATTCGCCTTCCAGGCTGATCGCGCCTTCGGGGCACTCGGATTCGCAAGCGCCGCACTGAATGCACTCATCTTTGGAAATAACGTATGCCATGTCAAACTCCTTCGGAAAATCTTAAACCCTGAACCGGCTCAGCATGCCGGAGAATATCCAGAATGGTTGAGTGTAGGATACTATAATCCAGGCGCTGCGGGGGGTTGTCGATTGTCACCGAATCACGCGCATAAATGTCACCAATTCAGACCGGGCACATCATTATTTTTATCGAGGCGTAAAACAAGAGCAATCCTTGACAAGTGGGCCAGAGCGACTATAATAGGGGTCGCCATTCCTCGTTAGCTCAATCGGCAGAGCGGGCGGCTGTTAACCGCTAGGTTCGAGGTTCGAGTCCTCGACGAGGAGCCTGAAAGACCTGTTGCAAGACAGGTCTTTTTGTTTTCCATTCGACCGCACCATCCCCAAGTCCGTTTGGTGGTTCTGTTCTATAATGTCATCATCGGTCAGCCAGCCGGCGTTGATTTACCCGCCGCCCAAGGGGGTGGATTGGCTCAAAAAGCCGTGGCATGGATGATTTCGTGGGAAAAAGGCAGCAATCCTTGATCTGTCAGGATGGAAATCGTTGAATTCAATCATGAACAACGCGCAAGCCCTTACCAGCTTACCGGTCAAAATCAAGTCGGTTTTGACCAACGCCTTGCGCATCTCCACCCTGGTCAGCGACCCGGATGAAATGGACCGGAATTTGCGCAGGAAGCCCGGCGCCGGTGAATTTATCGGCTTGCTGATCGGGCTTTGGACGCTAGGCATCACGCTCTGGCTGCACCTGACGGGGCATACCGTCCTGATCGATTACACCTACTTCACCGATTCAGCCGGCGGGACGCTCGACCATTTTTTCATGGGCTTTTGGATCATGCCCATTTTCAAGTTTCTGCGCCTGCTGCCTGTGCCGGTTGGATATGTTCTTTGGGGGCTGCTGAACCTGGCGGGGGTGTGGTTTGCGGCGCGCGTGTTTCGCGCCAATGCAACCTGGGCTTTACTGGTGTACCAGCTGCTGTATATGCTGTATTACGGTCAAATCTCCGGTTTGATCGCCGGTGGGCTGGGCCTGGCGTGGTATGGCCTGGTTCACCGCAAATGGGATTGGGCAGGCCTGGGATTTCTCATCGCGGGCGCCAAACCCCAAACCGGGCTGATGGCGGGCGGGCTGCTGTGGCTGATGGTTCCGCTGCCCTGGAAGCACAAACTGCGCCTGCTGGTGGTTCCCAGCCTGGGCGTGCTTCTTTCGCTGTTGATCTATCCCCATTGGCCGGCGCAGATTCTGGATGAGTGGCGCGTCGTCCAGCCAAACGACTTCGCCAGCATCACCTTCTGGCGCTGGATTGGCCCGGCAGGACTGCTGCTGATCCTGCCGCCCCTGCTGGTCAACCTGGACTGGCAGCGGCGCACCATCGCCCTGGTGTGCGCGTGCACGCTGGCTTTCCCATACTTCCAGCAGGCCGATTTGCTGATCCTGTATGTCCTGCCGGTCGGCGCCTTGCCGGTCCTGGGCAACCTGGGTTTTCTCTATCCCTGGTTTCAGTGGGACGCATTGAAGCTGATGGCGGTCGTGCCGTTGAGCATTTATCTGCTCATC
Source organism: Anaerolineae bacterium (assembly GCA_016213455.1). Classification (GTDB taxonomy): domain Bacteria; phylum Chloroflexota; class Anaerolineae; order Anaerolineales; family Anaerolineaceae; genus Anaerolinea. The sequence goes on from JACRAG010000366.1 coordinate 3,002, forward strand.
CTCATCCCCGCCTTCGCGGCGCGGCTGCGGAAAGACCGGGCAGCTTCCACGGGGTGAAGATTCCTGCATTGAACAATCTCATGGGGATCTGAGTTCAGGATAAAGGTTGTTGATCAGGCAACCGGCGCCCAGGGTTGAGATTCTCCATGCCCCACTACGGCATCCAAATCGTTCAAGTCTACCGCCAGCCCACCAACCGTTTGAAGCTGTTCCAACGCCGCAGGCGTGAATCCACTCCGGGCAAACAGCGCATAATACACGCGCCACCCCACGCCCTCGGTGGGCAAGTCCTTTAATACCAGCGGGGTTTTGGTTTCAATCAACTCGCGTACAATCTGCCGGTCCACCCTGTCGGTGCCCCACTTGCACTCACCCAGCAGAATTTCATGGGTCTTCCAATTGATCGCCACGACATCCACCTGAACCCTACTGCTCCAGTGACTGCCGATCGCGTCCGGTGCAAACGGCAGTTTGCCTGCCCTGCCCTGCATCTGCACCCACTCCCGGGCAAGTTCCTCGAAGGCGCTCACCCCGACAAAGGCTCGCAGGTTGCGCCGGACCGCTTCAATGACCTGCTCGGTGTGATGGGGAGAGGACGAAAGAAAAGGCTCCAGGAACTGGAAATAGAAGCGGAAATAGGGATCACTCAAACGGTAGCGTCCACTGCGCGAACGTCCCCTTTCGGCTTTGGGCTGGGTCACTGGCAAGCGGCGTTCGACCAGGCGCAGTTCCTGGAGGGTGTTCAAGTAAAAGGTCACGCTGGTGCTGGGAATGTACGCCCGTTCGCCGATCTCTGTCAGGGTGTGCGCGCCGCCGCCGATCGCCTTCAAGATGGACAGGTAGCTGTTCGGCTCGCGCACCTCATCGTACAGCAGGAAAGCCGGCTCGGCCAGGAACATGCTGCCAGGGCTGAGAATGGTCTGGCGGATGTTGCCGATCAGGTCCAGGTCCGGATCGAACCAGTTGAGATAGGCCGGAATGCCCCCCACCATCGCATAAGCTGCAACGCGAGCGTCTGAGTCCCACGTTGGAAAGAATTCGGCCAGAGCAGAAAAAGGCAGCGGATCCAGGTGCCACTGTGCAGTCAGCCGGCCAAAAAGAGGCGATTGTTCCGCGAACAACTTCTCCATCACGCGCACCTGCGACCCGCACAGCACCAGCACCACTTCCGATTTTTGGAAATGCTGATCCCAGGCGTATTGCAGCGCCGGCAGCATCGCCGGATCGGATTCCGCAGCGTAAGGAACTTCGTCCAGAATGAGGATTTGGCGTTTCCCAAGCAGCAAGGGAGCCGCCGCATCCCACAGCTCAGGCCAGGAGCGGTAAACCGGCGCGGCGGAGGCTGGGACATTCAGCAGTTTACCGAAGAAACGGGTACGCTGCTGGGTCGCAGTCTCTTTGACGGCTTCCCAATAGGTGAAGGGTAATCCGCTTTGCCTGGCCCACTGCAAGAGCAGCTCCGACTTCCCCACGCGCCGGCGGCCGAACATCAGGGCCAGTTGCGCCGGGCCGGGTCGCCTGCGGGTGAGCAGGCTGTTGAGAAAATCGATTTCCTGCCGCCGGTCGACAAACATAGCCACCTCCGGAAATTATAGTCATAACTATTATAGCACGGACTATAATTAATGCGCCGTTTACCAACCATCCGGTCTGGAAGGCGCACACCGCATTGGCAAGGCAGCATCGATGATTTGCATAGACAGCCTTTTTGAGGGCGGATTGGAGGAAAAAGATTATTCGCAGGGGTCTAATAAAGGCAGGGAGTTGTGCTCGGTAAGTTATTTGAGAGTACGCTAAAACTGAGGAGAATGACGCATTTTTTTATGTGTTTAGAATCTTTTACCCCCCGCTTTTTCAGGTACTTGGATCGAAATACATATACAATGAAATGAAATCCGCTGGCGAGGGAAGGCGTGGTGGGAAATCTTCTTCTGGCTCGAATCCTGCTGGTGTGCGGCGCGTGCGTGTTGGCGGCTGCGCTCATTCCCATTCGCCGCTTGTTGGATCTCCTCCCGCCTGGCAGAATGCGCTCCAACTGGATTCTGCTGATGGGTCTCGCCCTGTTTTTCATCCTGGGCTACGTCGCCTACGGGTTCGTTTTTCTGCGCGCCGAGCAGCACTCGGTTGACCTGATCGTCCCGATCATTTTCTTCTTCGGTTCCATCTTCGTCATCCTGTCCGCCACCCTCTCCCAACAGACGGTGGTTAACGTGCGGCGCATCACCATGCTGGAGCAGGAAAACGTGACCGACTCGCTGACCGGCGTCTTCAACCGGCGCTACCTGGACCGGCGCCTGAACGAAGAGTTTGCCCGCGCGGAACGCTACGGGCAGCCGCTTTCGGCGCTGTTGATTGACCTGGACAACTTCAAAATGGTGAACGATGAATACGGTCACCCGGCTGGCGACGATGTGATGGTGACCTTTGCCAACCGCCTGCTTGAAACCATCCGCGCCGGCGATATCGTCGCGCGCTATGGCGGGGATGAGTTTATGGTCATCGCCACCAACACCCCGGGTCCCGAAGCCGGGCGGCTGGCGGAGCGCATCCGCCACCAGTTTGAAACGCACCCCATCCAGTTGGGTGACACAGCCGGGCAGCCCTTGTCGGTGCGCATCACCGTCAGCATCGGGGTGTCCTGCTTTTGCGAAAATTTTGCCGACGCGCAGTCCTTTGTCGCCTGCGCCGATGCGATGATGTATAAAGCCAAGAACCAGGGGCGCAACCAGGTGGCGTTCTGCGACGATTGCACCCCTCCCAAGGACCCGCCGCCGCCGCGCGAGATGCGCATCACGATGTGAGACGCACCCCCCAGGTCCATCCACCCCGATCCACGACTTGAGACGAGAACACAACACACCCCGGAACAGGTATTCCAGGGTGTATTGATCTTTTTCACGTCCGCCATGCGGCGGACCCGGTTATGCGCGGATGGGCATATACAGGTCCATCACCAGGTCCGGGAACTCCAGCGCCACATCTCCGATGTGCTCTTCCAGCCACTGGTGCGAAGCCCCGCGGTATTGGCTCTGCTCGCGCCAGGCCACCAGCTTCTGCCAGTTCTCAAAAATTTCCTCGCCGGTGACGGGTTTGATCCGCAGCACCGCGTACAGCCCGCCGGGGAAATCGAACACCTTCACCTCGCCCTCGGTCTGGATCTCCGGGCCGACCGTCACCCACACGTCATAGCCGTAATTCGGGCTGCCGGGAGTCGGGTTCGGGTTGTTGTATCCGAACAGGCGGGCGCTGCCGTCATCCGAGCGCATCCCGTGCGCCTGCATATATTCACGCATCTTCGCAAAGGCGATGCCTTCCGGTTCTTCGCCAAACCCGTTCACACAAGCCACGCGCATGGCCGGCAGCTGCACAATATTCACATCCAGTGTTTCCGTCATTTGAAAATCTCCTTACAAACCAGGCTACGTTGATTCAGTGGATCGATCCGTTATCATGATAGGATTAATTCCTGACATCTATTGACAGGAATTTAAGGGATAATACTGGTAGGTTCGGAATATGCGCCCGCTTGTTTTCCCTTCCCCGCAAAAAAGGCAACCGGTGGTGTGTTCAAACCGCAAACCGAATTGCCGTCCCCGATTCTATGCGCTGGTTTCAACCATGAATGAGGTGTGAATGCGCGCTGATCGCCTGTTGAGTATGCTGATGCTGCTGCAATCGCGCGGCAGGATGACCGCCCTGGACCTGGCGGCTGAGTTGGGCATTTCCGAGCGCACCGTGTACCGCGACATGGAGGCGCTCAGCATCGCGGGCATCCCGGTGTATGCCGAGCGCGGACCGGGCGGCGGCATCGCGCTGGTGGAGGAATACCGCACCAACCTGACCGGCATGACCAGCGACGAGGCGCGCGCGCTGTTCCTGCTCAACATCCCCCTGCCTCTGCAGCAGTTGGGCGTGGGCGGCGAATTGAACGCCGCGCTGACCAAGCTGGCTGCCGCGCTGCCCGAGTCCAGCCGCAAGGAGCAGCTGGCAGCCCGCCAGCGCATTCACCTGGACGCGCTGTGGTGGGGTCAGCGCGCCCGGCCCGGTCCGCATCTCAGCGTGGTGGAACAGGCTGTGTTCCAGGAGCGCCGGCTGGCGATCCGCATCCGCACCATTTTCGAGGCGGACATCGACCTGGAGGTGTCGCCGCTGGGCCTGGTGGCGAAAGCCAGCGAGTGGTACATGGTGGCGCTGCGCAAAGATGCCCCGCAGGTGTACCGCGTTCGCTGGCTGCTGCGCGCCGATCTGCTGCCGGATCGCTTCAATCGCCCGCAGGATTTTGATCTGGAGCGATTCTGGAGGGTGTACTGCGAAGAAACCGAGGCAGACCGCCATATATACTGGGCAACCGTGCGAGTATCCACACATATGGCGAAGCGGCTGCGCTGGTATGTGGGTGAAGCCGCCGATGAAGCCCTGGAAAAAGCTGGTCCGCCGGACGAAAAGGGCTGGCGGGTGGTGGAACTGCCCTTTGAAAACGTGGAGGAGGCGCGGGCGCGCCTGCTGCCCTGCGGGCGGGATGTTTACGTGATCGAGCCGCTGCCGCTGCGCCTGGGCCTGGTGGATTTCGCGACCCAGATCACCCGGCTGTATGCCGAGGAGCAGGAACGCAGCCAGGGATAAGAAAATCCCCGCCCTTGAGGACGGGGATTCTCATGTCTACTATCAGGGGGTCAGCGAAGGATCAATCCCCAGCCAGCAGCTTCTGGCGGTTGAAGGTTTTGATCGACAGCGCGGTCATCACCCCCGCCACCACCCAGATGACGGCGCCAATCGCCAGGCTGACGCCCACGGTCAGGTACATCACGCCGGAGATTTGGCCCGCCAGCAGCGCCACCACCAGCACCACCAGCGAGGCGCTGGTCTGGTAGGCGCCCATGAAGGTGGGGTTGCGCGCCGAGATCAGCACGGTGAAGGCGATGCCCAGCAGCGCCAGCGCCGGCGAGACCCAGAAGATCAGCGCGTACCAGGGGGTCAGCGGGAACCACACCCACTGCATGGTCAGGTAGGACGAGAGGTTGACCACCAGGATGTACACGATGAAGCTGGCCCAGGTGATGCCCAACGATGGAATGGCGGAAGCCATCACCTTGCCCAGGAAGAGCTCGGTATCGCTGGCGGCGGTATAGAGCAGCGCCTCGATGGTTTTGCGCTCACGCTCGCCCGCGAAGGACTCGGCGGCGATGGTGGTGGAGAACATCACCGGCAGGATCAGGAAGAAGGGCGCAAACATAATCCCCACCAGCATCACGATCCCGGTTTGCATGGCGTCCAGCCCGGCGGTGAACATGCTGAGCTGCGGCGGGAGTTTTTCGAAGAAGACCGCCAAATCGGGGTCCTGCAGCAAAGCCTGCTGCGTGCCCGGCACCAGGTTGGGCAGCAAAATGACCGACAGCGGCATCAAGACGATAAAGATAAACGGCACGATCAACATGGGCGCGACGACGGATTTGTTTTGAAAGGCTTCAATCCAGTCCTTGCGCGCGATGGTGAATACATTTTTCCATTTGATGTTCATGACTGCACCTCATCGGCCTGCTGCTGCAGGGCGAAATAGATCTCTTCCAACGAAGCCTTGCGCGGTTGGACGCGCAAGATTTGCGCGCCGGCCTGCGACAGCTGGTTGACCAGGGCGGGCACCACGGCGGAGCTTTCCACACGCAGCTCCCATTCCAGGCCGTCGCCGCGCGCGGTCATCACGCCCGGCAGCCCAGCCAGGGACACGCCGTGCGGCAGGGGCCGGTAAAAGCCAAAATCTATCCACTGCCCCGGGTTGAGGCGCTGCTGCAGCTCGGCCTGGCTGCCCATGTCCAGCACGCGCCCCTGGTTGAGGATGGCGACGCGGTCGCACAGGCGTTCCGCTTCGGTGAGCATGTGGGTGCACAGAAAAACTGTGGTGCCATTGTGGTGGCGCACCGAATCGATCAGGTCGCGTACCTGCTGGGATGACTCCGGGTCCAGCCCGGAAGTGGGCTCATCCAGGAAAATCACCTCGGGGCGGTGCAGCAGCGCGCGGGCCAGGGCCAGGCGCTGTTTCATGCCCTTGGAATAGGTGCCGGCTTTGTCGCCGGCGCGGTCCTTCAGCTCAAAGAAGGTCAACAGCTCGTCGATGCGCGCCGCGAGGTCGGCTTCTTTCATTCCGGCCAGGCGGCCAAAGAACTCCAGGTTCTGGCGGGCGGTCAGGCGCTCGTACAGGGCGGGCGTCTCGGTCAGCACGCCGGTGCGCTCGCGCACATGCTGTCCCTGGTCTGCGGGGTTCATCCCCAGGACGGAGATGCTGCCCTGCGAGGCCTTGTAGAGGCCGTTGAGCAGGCGCACGGTGGTGGTTTTACCGGCGCCGTTGGGGCCGAGCAGGCCAAAGACCTCGCCATGGCGTACCTCAAAGCTGAGGTTGTTGACGGCGCGCCTTTCGCCAAAAGTATGCACCAGTTGGTTGACTTGAATGGCAGCAGACATAAACGTTCATCCTCTCCAATGTTTCACGTGAAACAAAACAATTCCTTCCGCTGTAAGAGACAGCCTGTTGGCTGGAAGCGGGGGTTTGGCAGCCGCCGCGGGTCAGGTTTGGGTTGTCATCTTACGGTACTACTTTAATGTACGAAGGATCTTTTCCCCCGTTGCAACCGGTTTCAGCGGTCGGGGCATGTTTCACGTGAAACAAGCCCCGACCCGTTGCGAACCGCGGTGTTTCGGGTGGTTACGAGCGCTTTTGCTCCGAGCGGTAGGCAAAGTA
>JACRAG010000043.1 GCA_016213455.1 Anaerolineae bacterium
ACCCTACCGGAGCCGGATGGTTGCGCAGCCGAGATCGCCACGCTCGCCCTGACGGGCTTCGCTCGCGATGACATGCTATGGTTCGACCCGCCCGAACCCCGACATCCCATCGGCAAAGATGTCGGCGTCGCGGCGGTAACGCAATGACGAAGGCGTGTGTTTCCTCCGCCGCGACGCCGACCTTCAAGACACCTGGCGGGAGATCGCCACGGCGTTCTCGCGGGCCTCGAACGCCTCGCGATGACATGTGAGGTGGGGCGAAGGGGTTTATAATAATCAGGATTTTCCATCCCATCCCTATCCCAAGAACCAGGACCGAACCTGTATGCCTCACCATCCGGTCAAACTCATCTTCAACCCGATCGCCAATCTCGGCCGCTCCTGGCCAATTGCTTCTTCCCTGCGCCCGCTGCTGACCGAACTGGGGGGCGCGGACTGGACGGGCACCGTGTATCCCACGCACGCCACCGAGCTGACCTACCAGGCTGGTCTCGAGGGGTATGAGCGCGTGGTGGTGATGGGCGGCGATGGCACGGTACACGAAGCCGTCAACGGGCTGATGCGCCTGCCGCCCGAAAAGCGCCCGGTGCTGGCAATTGTCCCGGTGGGCACCGGCAACGACTTCGCCAACTGCCTGGGCGTCTCCGGAATCCCTGAACAGGCGCTGCGCCAGGCCATCACCGGGCCGGCGCACGCGGTGGATGTGGCGCATTCGTTGGACAGCCGCGGACACAGCGAGTATTTCGTCAACACGTTCGGCATCGGTTTCGATGCACTGATTGACCTGCGCTCGCGCTCGGTGGGTTTTGTGCAGGGGTTCGCGGTGTATTTTGTCGCCATGCTGCAGGCGCTGCTGCTGGATTACACCCCCTACCGGGCGAAGGTGCGCACCGATCAGGGCGAGTGGGAGGAAGACCTGCTGATGTTTGTGATCTGCAATGGGCGGCGCGAGGGTGGCGGCTTTGTGATTGCGCCGGATGCGAAGCAGGATGACGGCGTGCTTGATTCGGTGCGCGTGCCGACCATTTCGCGGGCGAAGATGCTGGTGACCATGCCGTCCTTCCTCAAGGGCACTCACCTCAGCCTCAAGCATGTATTCGGCCAAAGCTTTAAATGGATGGAGCTGGAATCGGACCGGCCATTGATCATCCACGCCGACGGCGAAATTTATGCGGGCGTGCACTCCACGGTCAACAAGGTCAGAATCGAGATGCACCCCAACGCCATCCAGGTGGTTGCGCCGGGGATGCAATAAAACCACACGTTGCGCGCATTGACTGCGCGGATGGCTGGAAACCAGGCGGCGATGAATACGACTACGCAAGTTGAAATCGTTCGGAGCCTCTCTGAGAAATTGAAGGCTCATTACGTTTTCCCGGAAATCGCCGAGAAAATCTGCCTGTGCTTGAAAAAGCACCTGGAGGATGGGGATTATTCCGGGATCACCGAGGATGAGCTTTTTGCACTGGCGTTGACACTGCATTTGCAGGAAGTGAATCACGATGAGCACCTGTGGGTCAGGTGGCATGCTGAACCTTTGCCAGAGAATGATGACCCTTTGCGTCTTGATCCGGCATGGCAGGAGGTGCAAAAGTTAAAGGCCCGGCTGGATAATTTTGGCATCCACAGGGTGGAAAGACTGCCTGGCAATATCGGTTACATCGATATTCAGTATTTCCACCGGGCCGCCTGGGGCGGCGCCACCGTGGTGGCTGCCATGAATTTTCTTGCCAATACGAGTGCGCTGATCATCGACCTGAGAAAATGCACGGGTGGTTATCCGGTGATGGTTGCCCTGGTCGCCAGTTTCCTCTTTGGGGACGAGCCCATTCACCTCAGCAATATCTACTGGCGTGATGAGGATTTGACGCAGCAGTATTGGTCCCTGCCCTATGTCCCGGGCGAACGTTATGTCGGAAAGCCGGTTTACGTGTTGGTCAGCAACCAGACTTTTTCTGCCGCAGAGGAACTGGCTTCCATTCTTCAAACCCGCCGGCGCGCCATCATCATGGGGGAACAAACGGATGGGGGAGCGCATCCGGGCACTTCTTATCGCTTGCATGCGCATTTTGAGGTGTTCATCCCCATTGGACGCGGAACCAACCCGATAACCGGGGAGGATTTGGAAGGTGTCGGGGTTACGCCGGATGTTGCTATACCGCAAGAGCACGCTTTTCTGGCTGCCTATCATCGGGCGCTGAAAGACGCTCTGGCGAGTCAGATCAGCTCGTCATCCGTAGCAATCAAGGCGTTGGCCCAAGAAACCCAATCCGCTCTCGACAATCTGGCTCCCAACCAAATCGTCTGCCCGACCTGCGGCTACCCGAACCCGCAATTCAGGGCAACATGCAAGAATTGTGATCAAACCCTTCCCGTCGGATGATCGTGCCTTCCCAAATCCTTTCCGTCCATCCTGCCAGGTAGCCGGCAAGGACCGGCATGGGCTATTCTGGTGCTTGTTCTGCTAACGGGATGCGGTTTCGCAGCGTTTAAGCTTCGACCGTTTGTGGCGGGCGAGGACCGGTTTGAAACACACAAGGCCAGGTGATGATCCTGGCCTTGTGTGTTGAGTGCGTGCCGGTTTACACCCGCAGCGCGTCGATCTGTCCAACCTCTTCAGGCGTGAGCACCCATTCGGCGGCTCTGACGTTCTCCAACAGCTGCGGCAGGCGCGTCACACCACTAATCACCGAGCAGACTTCGGGGCGCGCCAGCAGCCAGGCCTGGGCGGCTTCGCCGGGGGTGTGCCCACGCTCCTGCGCCCAGGCGCTCAAGCGTTCCACAAAGCTGTAATTGGCTTCGGTCATGTACTCGCGCACATAATCGGAGCTTTCGCCGCGCGAGCCGGCGGGCGCAGCCTGTCCGCGCTGGTATTTGCCGGTCAGGAAACCGCCCGCGAGCGGGAAATAGGGCACCAGCCCCACACCCTGGCTGCGGCAGAAGGGCAGCAGTTCCGCTTCCACGCCGCGCTCCAGCAGGTGATAGTGTGACTGGCTGACCACAAACGGCGACCAGCCGCGCAGCTCTGCCAGCAGGTTGGCGCGTGCCAGCTGCCAGGCGAGGAAATTGGAGGCGCCGATATAGCGCACCTTGCCGGCGCGCACCAGGTCGTCCAAGCCGCGCATCAGCTCTTCCAAGGGTGTAGTTTCATCATAGGTGTGGATGTAGTACAGGTCGATGGCGTCGGTCTGCAGGCGGCGCAGGCTGGCTTCCACGGCGTAGCTCATGTGCAGGCGCGAAGCGCCCCAGTCATTGGGGCCTTCGCCCGTTTTGAAGTGAAACTTGGTGGCAACCAGGAACTTCTGCCGGCGGCTTTTGAGCGAAACGCCGATGGTCTCTTCCGACCGCCCGCCTTGATAGACGTCCGCGCTGTCCAGAAAGTTAATCCCCAGGTCGGCGGCTGCATCCAGCACACGATCCACTTCGGATTGCGGCATCTGATCGTATCCAAACCGGTTGGTACCCAGGCCAATCACGGAGACGCGCGCGCCGGATCTGCCCAGTTGTCGATATTGCATGTTCATTCCTCCTCGAAAGGTGCTGGTGTAATTGTATCGAAGATGGGAGAGAAATTCATATTTCTGTCTAAGCGCCAGCCCAGGGCTATTCGCAAAGTCTTTGAATAGCCCTTTATCCACCCCGCGGCTTCGCCGCCCCCTCAGAAAGCTAATCGTTACCCACATCTTTGGATCAATTTTTGAAATAACAATTGGCATTGTTGCACGCCAACACCCTCCATCCCTTGCCCTTCCTCCCCACTGGGGAGGAAGGGTTTTAGATTAAAGCCCCAATTGAGCGGCGAAAGCCGCTCAATTGGGGCAAAAAAATAATTTCCCCGCCATCGCACCCCTTCGGGTGGCCGAAGCGGCAGGGCGGGGGAAAGGGGGTGGGTGAAAGAAATGAGGTTGCCGTGAAGACTGTTGCAGAGGCAATAATGGGTTCAAGCCGATTTGTGGGTAACGATTAGCTCAGGAAAGGGGGCAAAAGAATATCCCCCAAGATTGATAAGCTACTTTGCGAACAGCTGTGTCTGTCAAGGCGACTGTCCGCCAGCAGGCTGTATGGATAGGATGCGAGCTCTTTCGGTGAAGGCCAGGAATTCAAAGGCGCCGCGGTCAACCGGCTCCGCAGCGCCTTTGTGGAAATTCTCCTGATGGTCAGCCCGGACTCAGGCGGCGGGCTGCGCCTTGATCTTCGCTGATTGGGCGGCCTGTTCCTGACCGGGCTGGTAGCCGAGGCGACCGCGTGTCAATACCAGGATGAGCAGGGCCGTCACGCCAAAGCCGATCATCGCGCCCAGGTTGAGGGCGGTGGTGTCCACCGCCGGGAAGAGCGGCACCAGGGCAAGCTGTGGGGTGTTGACGCTGGCATGCGCCAGGATGGCGGTGAGCAGGCTGCCGTTTGATTTGTTGTAAACCCAGGTCAACAGGATGGCGAGCGCGGTGACCAGCAGCAGGAAGATGGGAAAGTTGGTGAAGAAGGGCTGCCAACCCGTCCCCGGCCCGCCACCCTGTGCGCGGGTGAGAAAATCCGGCAGGTGCCAGCATGTCCACACGATTGAAAGGAGCAGGGTGCCCCACAGCGGACCATACCGCTGCTGCAGGCGCGACAGGGCAAACCCGCGCCAGCCGGGCTCTTCGCCCATCGGCCCGCCGCCAAAGGTGACTGCCACAAACATGACCGCGTAATTCACCAGCAAGGCTGGCGAGAGCCCCAAAAAACCATCCAACTTGCCGGGTTGGAGGAGGATGCCCGCCATTAAAAGCGCGGGGATGCCCAGAAAGATGAACAACATCAGCGCCCAACCGCCGCGCAGTTCGCGGAAACCCCGCTGCAGGCGCTGCACGCCGGCTTTGCCTTCCAGGACGAAGGTCATGATAAACGCGGCAGCCAACGGTCCGTAGGATTTCAATGCGAAGACGATGGTTAAGTCACCCTTGATCACTCCCCAGTCGGCCAGGATGAAGGGGATGGACAGGATCCAGGAGATGGCGTAAGCCAGGATGAAAAAGGAAAGCAACGGGCGCCGGCGCAAAAGATGCGCGATGCCATGGTTTGGAAGAGGTGATGACGTATTTTCCATGTTCAATGAGTTCCTTTGTCTCTGAATGGAATCAAGCGTAATGAAAAACGTGATCTGCTTATCTTTCGTTTTGCCGGGCAGGCTTGATCTGATGACGATTATAGGCAAGGGGTACAAGAAATGGATCGCCTGTAAGGATTAATCCGCGGGTTAAGTTCGCCGGCAGGGTGACAGCGCCATGGGTTTGGATGATCTGTGTGTCAGGCTGCCGTTGAGCCATTGTAATTCTTTTCCAATTTCTCTGGCGGCAGTTCAGTCGT
>JACRAG010000363.1 GCA_016213455.1 Anaerolineae bacterium
CGGCTCAATTTTCAAGAAAATCGCCCGATGCTCCCGGCAAACCTTCTCAATCTGCGGCAAAATCGCCTGCCAGTGTACACCCACCGGACCTTTGGGGATGTAGGCGATGGTGAACCCCAACGGAAGGCGCCTGAAGAGGATTTGCGCACCGCATTCCCCCTCTCGCACGCGCAGAGCATACCAGCCAAATCCCGACTTCAACTCGCCCCAGCCGGAGCACTGAAGGATATGCGCATTGGGATGGGACAGCATGAACTGATCCCAGCTTGGGATATCCAGTATTTCCATTACTCTATCGCTGTTAATTCAGGAGGCGGGGTGCGGCGGATGGCTGCACAGGGCACAATTTCATCCAACATCCTGATGATGCTTTGCGCGTCACCATCGCGTGCCAGGCGGATCAATTCATCCACCGTGGTGCCTAATTTCTCGCCTTCAATATCCAGACACTGACCCTCGAGCCGGAAGATGTCGGGGTGAGATGTTTCCAGGTAGGGATCGCCCTCCTCCCAAAGATCTTCAGCCAGTTTTTCGCCAGGCCGGATCCCCGAGAAGACCACCTCAATATCTTTTCCAGGCTCCAGTCCTGATAGACGGATCAGGTCTTCAGCAAGATCCAGAATTCGAACCTGTTCACCCATATTGAGCACAAAAGTCTCGCCACCTTTGCCCATGCCTCCAGCCTGCAAAACCAGGTGTACAGCTTCCGGAATGGTCATAAAGTAACGGCGCATTTCCGGGTGAGTCACTGTCACCGGTCCGCCGCGAGCGATTTGCGCCTTGAACAAGGGTACGACGCTGCCGCGGCTGCCGAGCACATTCCCGAAGCGCACCACCGAATACGGACGACCTGAACGCCTTGCCGCGTCAGTCACAATCATTTCCGCCATGCGTTTTGTCGCGCCCATTACGTTTACCGGGCGAATAGCTTTGTCGGTGGAGATCATCACCAGACGGGTCACATCTGATTCCAGCGCAGCGCTGACCACATTGAGCGTGCCGAGGATGTTGTTCGAGATAGCCTCTTCAACATTCACTTCCATCAAAGGCACATGTTTATGCGCGGCAGCATGAAAAACAATATCCGGGTGATGCCGGTTGAAAATGGCTCGGATGCGCGGGTAATCCCGCACGTCTGCAATGACCGGCCTGACAATCAGCGCAGAGAAATTTTCTCGCAATTCCAGAAGTGTCTCAAATATGCTGTTCTCGCCATGCCCAAGGAGGATCAATTCAGAAGGTCCCCAACGCGCGATCTGGCGGCACAGCTCCCGTCCGATTGATCCACCCGCGCCTGTAATCAGCACAACCCGACCACCCAGGGTCGAGCCGACCAGTTCTTCTTGAATTTGAACCGGTTCCCGTCTCAATAAGTCGGTGATATCCACTTCGCGCAGGCGACTCACACTCACTTTACCACCTAGCAACTCATAGATTCCCGGCATAGTGCGGAAAGGTACACCGCGCGAGCGGCAGGCCTCAGCCACCAGGCGAACCACCCGACCCGGCGCCGACGGGATGGCAATCACCACCTGGTCAGCATGCGTCTGGTCAAGCACTTTACCCATATCATTCAACGTGCCCATCACCTGGACACCGTAAATTTGCTGTTTCAATTTGGCGGGATTATCATCAAGAAAACCCACCGGAGTCACATACAACTGGGGATTCTTTTGCAGCTCCCGCACCACCAGCGCGCCGGCATCGCCCGCCCCCACAATCAATGCTTTTTGCATCTGACGTTCAGCCAGGCCTTCGTGCAGTGATTGGTTAACCCGGTTCTCAGCCAGCATGCGCAATATGAACCGCATACCGCCTACAAGTACCACCGAAAGCAGGAAATCGATCAACAGCACCGGTCGAGGGAATCCCACGAACACCCGCAACGAGGCCAACCCAACCATAACCGCAGCCAGCAAAACCGAAGAGGTAGCCACGGCAGCCACAATCAAGCGCAGCTCGCGCGTGCTGGCATAGATCCAAAGGCGCCGGTAAAGTCCAAAGTAGAAATAGACCAACGGTTTAATGATCAACGCAGCGCCTGCCATCCAGAATGCGGAAGGCAGGTAAAGGAAGAAAAGATTGCCCAATTCGAAGCGCAGCGCATAGCTGATCAAAACGGAGATGACGATCAACACCAGATCGCCCATCAGCAGGTATCGGTTGCGGATGCTTGGCACAGGCTTGGATTTCATTTACTGACCTTTCAATCCCACAACGGTCCCCACGGTCCGTAATAATATGATGATGTCCATTAGAAAATTGCGATGCTTAATGTAGTACAAATCATATTCCAGCTTAATGCCCGTATCCTCAACCGTCGCCGCGTACCCAAAATTGATTTGCGCCCAGCCGGTTATCCCCGGTTTTACCAGCAGCCGCGCCCGGTAGAACGGCACCTTGCGTTGCAGGATGGCGACCAATTCATTGCGTTCAGCCCGAGGACCAACCAGGCTCATCTCGCCATTGAGCACGTTGATGAATTGTGGCATCTCGTCCATGTGGCTTTTCCGAAGGAACCTTCCAACACGCGTGATTCGGTCATCGTTTTCGACCGTTACCCGGACACGCTTGTTGCCATCGTCATACATCGTGCGGAACTTGAGGATGGTGTATTCTTTACCACGTAAGC
>JACRAG010000364.1 GCA_016213455.1 Anaerolineae bacterium
CTTTTTGGAAGCCTACAAGGGTACCGAGCGGATGCTGCAGTTGGGCGAGCGCCGCCTGAAGGTCAAGATTCCAGCCGGAGCCGACAACGGCACGCGCGTGCGCATGGCGGGTGTGGGGCAGCCCGGACCTGGCGGTCAGCAGGGCGATCTGCACCTGGTGGTGGAAGTGATGCCTGACCCGCATTACGAACGCAAAGGGAACGATATTTATACCGATTTTGATGTTGACCTGTATACAGCCGTGCTGGGAGGCGAAGCGCGTGTGCAAACGCCCGACGGTGCGGTGGTGCTTACCATTCCAGCCGGCACCCAGCCCGCGCAGGCTTTTCGCCTGGGCGGACGCGGCATGCCTGGCTTGAAAAACCCTGAGACGCGCGGCAACCTGTATGCCCGCGCTCGCATCAGCCTGCCGCGCAACCTCACCGCCGAGCAGCGCGAGCTGTTTCAAAAGCTCGCCCGAAGCAAGTGAGTGGTGCGCCGGGCATTATTCGTTTTGCATGACCTTGAACTGAGTCAAACAATCGTCACGCTTTAACGGTTGGATTTTCTGAACGGATTGGACCTTACCAGGGTCAGAAAGCCGTTTGACGCAGGTTCTTCATCAAAACGCCGATGCTTCATCGGAGGAACTGTTAATGAAACGCTTACGACCTGTGATTTTACTTATTGGTATCCTGGCCTTTGCGGCCGCAGCGTGCAGCCTGAGCCCATTTGCAACCAGCAGCCGGGTTGTCGTGCAGCAACCGACTTTGCAGGTGGAACAGGTTCCCGCCCAACCGGAGCCGGTAACTGTTCCGGCTCTTCCGGACCTGGTGGACCAGCAGAATACCCTGACGGCGCTGTATTTGCGCGTCAATCCGGGTGTGGTCAGCATCCAATCCCTTTCGGACCAGGGCTCCGGGCAGGGGTCGGGTTTTGTCTATGACCAGTCCGGTCACATTGTCACCAACTACCATGTGGTGGAAGGCGCGACTGACCTGGAGGTGGATTTCCCATCGGGCGTGAAAGTGCGCGGTGAGGTGGTTGGCACTGACCTGGACTCAGACATCGCGGTGGTGAAAGTGGATGTGCCAGCCGATCAACTCTTCCCGCTCGTGATGGGCAGCGGTGAAGCCCTGCAGGTGGGACAGACGGTGGTGGCGATCGGCAATCCCTTTGGCCTTTCGGGCACCATGACGGTGGGCATCGTGTCGGCCAAGGGCCGCACATTGGAATCGCTGCGCGAGGCTCCCCAGGGCGGCTTTTTCTCCGCCGGTAATGTTATTCAGACGGATGCAGCCATCAACCCCGGCAATTCGGGCGGGCCGCTGCTCAACCTGAGCGGTGAGGTGGTGGGAATTAACCGCGCCATCATCGCCAACAACCCCATGGGCGAATCGACCAACAGCGGCGTGGGTTTTGCCATCAACGTTGACATTGTCAAACGGGTGGTCCCCCAGCTCATTGAGACCGGCAGGTATGATTATCCCTACCTGGGTGTGACCAGCCAGGAAGAAATCAGCCTGTTCATGGCGGAGGCGTTGGGCCTGCCGCAGGCTACCGGCGCTTATGTGGCGGATGTGCGCGCCAACAGCCCGGCGGAAAAAGCCGGCATACAAGCCGGCACCAAGGCGACGGATATCCCCAACCTGTATGCCGGCGGTGACCTGATCATCGCGGTGGACGGGCGTGAGGTGCGTGTCTTTGGCGATTTGCTGACCTATTTGATGACCAGCAAAGGACCTGGTGACACAGTGGTTCTCACCATCCTGCGGGATGGACAGCAAAAGGAGGTGGAAGTTACTCTTGATAAACGACCGTAAGCAATTTGCTTAATCGGCATTCAATTTCATAGACTGGAGGTTGCCATGATAACCGAGAATGACTTGCGGGAGCTGGTGGAATTTAACGCCTCTGCTCCGGTTCTCAGCCTATATTTGGGAACGGACCCCTCTGAGGGCAACACAGATGCGCACAAACTTCGTGCGCGCAGCATGATCAAGGATATCAACCTTCCGCAAGACGTTGAGGCGATAAACCGCTACCTGGACCACGAGTATAACTGGTCCGGGCGCGGCGTGGCGATTTTTTCGTGCGCTCCCGAGGGCTTTTTCCGCGCCTTTCCGACTGGCGTGCCCGTGCGGAGCGCCGTGCATATCAGCGACCGGCCAAGTGTAAAAATCTTAACCGAGTTATTGGACAACTACGGAGGTTATGGTGTGGCCCTGGTGGATAAGCAGGGCGCGCGCCTTTTCCATTTCCACCTTGGCTCGTTGATGGAGCAGGAAGGCGTGGTGGGCGAGGAAGTCAAGCACACCAAGCAGGGTGGATCATCTTCTGTCCATGGTCAGCGCGGCGGCGTAGCCGGCATGAAGCATTCGGTGGAAGAGCAGGTTGTGCGCAACATGAGGGAGTCAGCCGAATTTGCGGTACGCTTCTTCGAAAGCAAGCACATCCGGCGCATTCTGGTGGGTGGCACGGACGAGAACGTCAAGCAGTTCCTCGGCAGCCTGCCCAAAGCCTGGCAGAGTCTGGTGATGGGCACCTTTGCCATCAGCCTGACCGCCAACCATGCCGAAGTGCAGGCCCGCGCGCTGGAGGTGGGCAAACAGGCTGAACTGCGCAAGGAGGACAGCATTGTGGAGCAGGTGATCACCGGGGCTGCCAAGTTGAGCGGCGCGGTGGTGGGCCTGGATGACACCCTGGCGGCGGTCAACGAAGGCCGCGTGCAAACCCTGGTAATCCCCGAAGGTTTTCGCAAGGTGGGCTACCGCGCGCGTGAAGACGGACATTTACTGGTCAAACCGCCATTGGAAGGCGCGGCGGCGGAGGAATATGAAAAGGTCTTCGACGTGGTGGACCTGGCAGTGAACAAAGTGATGCGCCAGGGCGGTGATGTCGAAGTGATCAAGGCCAATGAGGCGTTTGAAAAGGCCGGCAACATCGGCGCAGTACTGCGCTATTAATCGTTGATACTGGAAAACAGGGCTGCCTCGTAAAGGCAGCCCTGTTTTGTGTTTAGTGTCTATCCGAAAATTAATTTCCCCCACCCCTGCCCGCCCCCAGGGGCGGGTGAAAAGGTTTTTGGAGATCATTTGCGGCACATTGTGCCGCAAATGATCTCCAAACCTCTTGTTTTTTCAACCCCACGAGACGACTTGTTATTTTTCGGATAGATTCTCAACACAATGATGTGGGTTGACTAATCAGTCTCTCTTGCCCGCCTAATCATCCAGCTTCAACTGTCCGCGCAGCGCGCCAGCCGGGAAGGCTGAGTTGTGGACATTGACATAGTATTGCTCGGGATGCATGTGCAGGTTCATGTGCAGCTCATGGCTGACCGTGGTGCACCCGCTGGAAACTCCGTTGGCATTCGGCGGAGAAAGAGTGACCACGACCGGCCCGGCAACCCCGGCTGCACCCACATGGATGTGCGCCGCCGCAGCCGGGAGGGTGATGTCCTTTACCTTGATTCGCCAGCAAACCTGATGGTCTTCCATTTTTAGGAAAATTTTGGCCTGGCCTTTTCCATCGGGATCGCCGGGACCGGGTACTTCGGCAGCGCCGCGCAACTTGGCAACAAGTTCGTGCGAGTGTTCGTGCCCGCCATCCATATAAGGCCTGGCGCCCAACAGGGTAAAGCTGAGCACAAGTATCAAGGACACGAAGAGCAGACGAGTTTTCAGGCTGTTTCCAGTCATCGAAATGGTCCTCCATAGGTTTGAATCGATTGTGTTGCCGCGAAGGGGCCTGGATGAAGGTTGGGAGATGCAGAGATGCTTTGTATGATGGGCTATCCGAAAACCGTTTGTTTTGGGGGAGGGGCAATGGTGCACATTTTCGGACGGGTTCTATATAAGATATATTAGACCAAATTTATCAATAAATCAACTGACAAACTGTATGGGCTTGCAGGGCTATTCCCAAACTCTTCGATTAGCCCTGCCCCGCATCCACCCCCGCGGCTTCGCCGCAGCCCCCACTCCATGATTGTCAAGCTACCTTTCGAACAGTCGTGTATGGGCTTGCCGGCTGCAAGGGAATGAGATTGCGAGGTGTGTGAATCCGGTCGGGGTTACTGGGCGGACTGTTTCATCCATTCCACCAGGGCGCGGGCCTGTTCGGGGGTTTCTGCTTCGGCGAAGATGCGCAGCAGCGGTTCGGTGCCGGAGAAGCGCAGCAAGGCCCAGGCATCCTTCTCGAAGTAGAGTTTGATACCGTCGTCGTCGCGCACACGCAGCACCTTGCCCGGGGTTTGTGCGGAGTCGATCTGGGCTTGCAGGCGCTGCGGGACGATGATGCGCATGTCGGCAGTGGCGGGCAGCGAGTCTTCCACGCTGTACAGGCGTCCGATCAGCTTTTCCACGCGCCGCTGCAGCGCGGAAATGGGCTCGCCGGTGCGCGCCAGCATCTCGATGATGAGCGCCGAGGCGAAGATGCCGTCTTTTCCGCGAATGTGCCCGCGGATGGTCAAACCGCCGGACGATTCGCCGCCCAGCAGGGCGTTGTGCTCGCGCATGCCTGCCGCGATCCACTTGAAGCCCACCGGGGTCTCCACGCAGTGCTCGCCCAGGGCTGCCGCCAGGCGGTCCAGGCGGTGGGTGGTAGCCAGGTTGCGCACCACCGCGCCGCGCAGACCACGCACCTCATGCAGGTACCAGTAGAGCAGCAAGAGCAGCTCATTGATGTGCACATATTCGCCGCGCTCGTCAATCACCGCGATGCGGTCGGCGTCGCCGTCGGTTGCCAGGCCCAGGTCGTACTTTTCGTCGCGCACGTAGGCGCGCAGCATGCGCAGCGCCTCCAGGTCGGGGGCAGGTGAGCGCCCGCCAAAGAGCGGATTGCGCCGCTCATGGATGAAGGTCACCCGGCAGCGCGCCTCGTTGAGCAGGATGCCCAGGGTCAGGTGGCCCACGCCGTACATGGGGTCCACAATCACCTTCAGCCCGGCGCGCCGGATGGCGGGGATGTCGATGAAGGATTCCACTTTGTCCACATACGCGTTGGTGAAGTCGCGGCGCTCGACCACACCCGCCGCCAGGGCTACATCCAGCGGGGCTTTGACCACCTCCGCCAGGGTCAGGCGGTTGGTCTCGTCCTCGATGCGGTTGGTCTCTTCGGTCATCAGCAGCGCGCCGTCGCCGTGGAAGACTTTCAGTCCATTCCATTCCGGCGGGTTGTGGCTGGCGGTGAACGCCAGCCCGTAGGCAGCCTGCACCGCGTCGGTGGCGTATTCAATCAGCGGGGTGGGTCCGTCTTCGTTGAGCAGGATGGTGTGGATGTTGTTGCCCGCGAAGACCTCGGCGGCAGCCTGGGCGGCGGAGTCCGAGAGGAAGCGCCGGTCGTAGCCGATCAGCACGCCGCGGCTTTCCAGTCCCCGGCGGGTGATATCGTTGGCTAAAGCCTGGCACAGGCGGCGCACATTGTGCAGGGTGAAGCCCTCGCCGATCACCGCGCGCCAGCCGCCGGTGCCGAACTTGACCAGGTTTTCTTCTTCCTGGCGGCGCGGGCGGTAATAGCGCTTTTGCAGGATGAATTCGGCCTGTTCCAGGTCGGCGCGCGTGTTGACGCCCTGAATTTCATCCTGATCGTAAATCTGGTAGCTTTCCACGCCCAGCCCGCGGCGGATCAGCCAGTGAGCCGAGTCGGTCAGGCGGAACTCGCCCTCCGGCTGTTGGGCAGCCAGCGCCTCCAGCGCGGGCCAAAACGCGCGCGCCGCGACCACATAGGCGCCCACGTTCAGCTCGCGGATTTCTTTGACGCTGTCTGAGGCCTGGGCCTCCTCGATGATGTCCATGATGCGCCCGGCGTTGTCGCGAATCACCCGCCCGTAGGGGTAGGGGCGTTCGGCAACGGCGGTCAGCAGGGTCAGGCTGGCCTGGCGCAGGCGGTGGCGATTGAGCAGCCCGCGGATGGAACCGGGGCTGAACAGCGGCGTATCGCCGTAGAGGATCAGCAGGTCGCCGTCGAAATCCTGGAGCAGCTCGCGGGCTGCCAGTGCGGCGTGCCCGGTCCCGGAGCCGCAGTCCTGTACCGCGTAAGGGTAAGCCGCTCCCAGGTGGGCGCGCACGGCTTCCTGCCCGCAGCCCACCACCACAACCGTGTCAGCTGGGGCAGCCACCTGGGCTACATTCGCCATCACATAATCGATGAGCCTTCTGCCGCCCAACGGCTGCAGCAGCACGGGAAGCCCGTCGTCGGTGATGGATTGGCTGCCCGCAGCCAGGACAAGCGCTTTGAGGGGGGTGGGTTGGTTCGGCATGGGGTGACATCCGTTTGTGGAAGAGATCGGGTTGCTTAATTGTAACCCCGCAGAGCGCTTTTCGAAGGGAGATCAACATAGCGCTCTCAAGAAAAATCAGCCAGTTCACCTCTGGAAACGTTTTGAGGTGTTTGTTGCCGTTTTACGGCATCAAATACCTCAATTTTCTTCTTACCCCCTTCCGGCGGAAGGGGGTAAGGCGATGGCGTTCTATATCATTCCGCGAACCAGGCCACGGCGAACTTGCCGCTGGTCTTTTCGCCTTTAACGCTCAGGGTGTAATTGCCATCCTGCGGCGCCTTGAGACTGACGCGCTGCTTGCGTGAGCGCGTCAGGTGAAATTCCTGCAGCGGAGCGCCATCCGGGCCAACCACGCTGATGGTCAGTTTGCCCAGGCGAACCACGGTATCGAAATCCACCACGATGGTGCTGCCGGCGCGAGTCTGGATGCGGTCATCGGCTGCGCCGTTGAACAAGGTGTACGAAAAGGCCATTGCACCCTCGCTCTGGCTGCTGATCAACCCCAGACTCCATTGCACCGTATTGCTGGAGCGGACAAACATCCACACGCCCATGGCGAGCAGAACAGCCAGACCAGCCAGCGAGCAAAGATAAAGTTTCCGCTTTGACATACATGCCTCCCCAAAAGAATGCTTCCCTTTGAAACATGCCTGGTTGTTGTGTTGAAAGGGTAGTAAACCCGTCAGGCGAAATGAATTGACAGGCTTGCATGCGCCTGCCCGTGACGATGGTACGTCCAATCGCAGCGCCTGCCATCCTCCTGCAGGAGGGTTTTCAGGCAGCCGGAAGTACTTCTTTGAATGGATCTGTGGATGGGCAAAGTTAGGCCA
>JACRAG010000365.1 GCA_016213455.1 Anaerolineae bacterium
CATTGGCCGGGATTGATATTGAACACCTTGAACCCCTGCCGTCTGTAGAAGGTTACTCAGCATTTGGTGGGTATGCTGGCCCGGGAATTAAACCAGTTGGCCTGCGGTGTGTGGCAGAGATCGCCCAGGCACTTCCTGGGGTTCCCATAGCTGGTTGCGGTGGTATTGAAAACTGGCGTGACGCAGTTGAGTACCTGTGCGCAGGCGCCTGGGTCACGCAAATCTATACTGTCGTGATGGAAAAAGGGTTCGATGTTATCAAGGAATTGACTGCTGGACTGGCGACATATCTGCTCAATAAAGGCTTCCAACGTGTGTCGCAATTAACCGGTGCTATTCTTCCAAAACTGATTGACCATGGGGCCTTATCGCTTGAGTATAAGGTTAAAGCCTCCTATCATCCTGATTTATGCACCCGGTGTGGACAATGTTTCATCGCCTGTGAAGATACTGGATTCCAAGCGATTCGATTGGATGAACAAGGATACCCTCGGATCGTGGAAGAAAATTGTGATGGGTGCGGTTTGTGCGTTGAGTTATGTCTTGTCAAAGGGTGCATGTATTTGAGTAATCTTGTCTAGAATGAATAAGGGGAAATAGAATTATTTAAGCACCTGTAGGATCAATTGTTGGTAAAGTAGCAACATTAAGCACCTGACCGGTATGAAAAAGAAATAGGATTTCGTACTATCAAATTGATAAATAGAGAGACCAAGGGTTCGAAAGCTGCATAGTGAGTTAGGCTGCCCTCTAGAAACGAGGGCAGCGATATCTTCTTCCTGAGAAAATGACTAATACTACTATTCTCATGGCGAATGGAAAACCGAGTTATAAATCCATCGTTAAGATAAGATTCATACCCAACTTTATTCAACAACGCGCTCATCTCCTCGCGTTTATCATCTTGTTTGTTTATGTTTATCCAGGACTTGAAATTAATCTTGTTGCGGTGTCAGTATCAGAAGTATTTAACTCAAATGTCGTAAACCCCTTCCGTTGTGTGGCCTGAAAGCGAGTGCTGCTGTCGCTTCTATACAAAGCAATATATTCATGGAGAGTGCTGGATCGCGAAGTTGCACCTATTGGCGGTGCGCGATGCAGCCATTCTCAAGCTGCTGCTCTTGGCCGGGCTGCGGGTGGGCGAGTTGATCCGCCTGCAGCTGGACGATCTGGTGCTGGATGATCGCAGGGGCAGCTTGATGGTGCGCGAGGGCGGGGGGAAGAAGCGTCGTGTGGTGCCGCTCAACGCCCAGGCACGGAGAGGGCTGCAGGTTTACCTGCGCCTGCGGCCGGAGACTGAGGCGGGGCAGGTCTTTATCGGTCAGCGGGGAAAGTCCATCCGGAGCAAGACGGTCCAGCGGGCAGACCGAATTTGCCCGACTTGTCTGCCGGCATTTGCGCGCCTATTCTCCCGTATAATTGAAGTACATCGACACAAACACTGCCAATCACGGGGGTGATCAGCTGCCATTTTTCCACTTTTTGCATCCGACCTGGGGGAACAGGCCTGACCAATTTTCCACGCTGTGCAGTAGGTGCAACACCGCTGCGCAATAATGCAATCATGGAACGTGCAATGACTCGTGCCGAAATCAAATCTACCCGCCTGCTGCAAATCGAGGCGCTGCTGCTGGATCATCCCGAGGGGTTGACTCAGGCGCAGATCGCCAGCCGTCTGGGCGTTCACCGCTCCACCATCCTGCGCAACCTGGCTGACATCCAGGCGCCAGTTTCGGAGGCGCACGGGCGCTACTTCATCGACCGCGAGGCCTACCTGGTGAACCTGCGTCTGACGCTGCACGAAGCGCTATCGGTGCACCTGGCGGGCCGGCTGATGGCCACACGCATGGATCGCGCCAACCCGCACGCCGCCGCCGCGCTGCGCAAGCTGGGCCTGGCGCTGGAGGCGTTGGCGCCGCAGATCAGCCGCTTCATCCGCGGTTCGGCAGACCTGTTCGACAACGACACCAAACGACAGGACCCGCACTACCTGCAGGTGCTTGAACAGCTGACCCTGGCCTGGGCGCGGCAGCACAAGGCGCGCCTGTGGTACCGCAGCGTGGAGACCGGTCCGGTCAAGGAGTATGTCTTCTGCCCCTACTTCATCGAGGTGAACGCGGTAGGGCAATCGACCTACGTGATCGGGGATATTGAGCCGGCCAACCAGATTCGCACGTTCAAGATTGAGCGCATCGAGCGTATTGAACTGCTGGGCGAGGCTTACAGCATCCCGGGGCGATTTGACCCCGACGAACTGTTCAGCCAGGCCTGGGGCATCTGGTATACCGACCAGGAGCCGGTGGAGGTGGTGTTGCAGTTCTCCCCGCGCGTGGCACGTCGAGTGAGGGAAACGCGCTGGCATCGGTCAGAGCAGGTTGTCGAGCAGGACGATGGCAGCCTGCTCTGGCGCGCTCAAATTGCCGAACCGCAGGAAATGATGCCCTGGATCCGGGGCTGGGGAGCGGATGTGGAGGTGATCGGCCCGGACAGGCTGCGGGAAGGGATGATCAAGGAAGTGGAAAGCCTGACGGTCATTTATCGGACGGATGACGGACATCAGGCTTTGCCGGATGCGTTAGATGGAGCAATAACATGAGTGAAGCAATCCCTGAAATGTTGTGCTTTGTGGGTAAATGGGGCCAGGAAATCGAAGGACACCCCCTGGTATACCATCTGATTGATAGTGCATCTTTTGCCGAACTGCTCTGGCAGCAGGGATTGACCCCGGGAGCACGTCATCAATTTTGCGAATGGCTGCAGCTTCCCGAAGATGACTGCGGGCGATTGCTTGCATTTTGGACCAGTCTGCACGATCTGGGGAAGGCCACACCGTCGTTTCAGGCCAGGCATGCGCCCTCAAAAGACCGATTGTCCGGCCTGGGTTTCGATTTTCCACTCCTTGCACAAAAGGATATCCGCCACCACAGCCTCTTGAGCCAGTGGATTCTTCGTGATCTTCGTGAGGTATTGGACATCCAACAGCCGCGCTTCCTTAACCTCTTGCGTTTCGCCATTGGAGGGCATCATGGTACCTTCCATATTCAGGAGGACCAGAAAGAGGACCTTGCCAAAGACAACAATCTGGGTGGGCCGCGCTGGAAGGCTGCTCGCCAGAATCTGACGGAGACGTTGAGGAAATTGCTGGCTCCGCCAGTGTTTGTTCCCCAGCCCATGAACCAGACCACACGCAACGCATTTTTTAATTTGCTGACCGGCTTATTTGTGACGGCTGACTGGCTGGCTTCCCAGGATGACCTGTTCCAATACCATCCGCATCCATTGGCGCCCGAGGAATACTGGCAGATTTCCAGGCAGCGTGCGCAAGATGCACTGGATCGCACCGGCTGGGGGGGGTGGCAGCCGGATCAGGATGCATTGACCTTTGAGGAGCTTTTCTCCTTTGCGCCTCGCCCGCTCCAGCAAATCGTCATACAGCAGACCCAGGCGCTGAACGATCCGTTCTTGATGATCATCGAGGCGCCGACTGGCTGCGGAAAAACCGAAGCCGCCCTGGCTGTGGCGGACCGCGCCATCCGGCGCGGCAGCTTGCGGGGCTGGTATATTGCCATGCCCACCCAGGCCACTAGCAATCAGATGTTTGGGCGCGCGCGAAATTTTTTGGCCCGCTGTTACCCTCACCAGGCCAATCTTAATCTGCAGCTAGCACACGGGCACGCCCAGATGAATGATGAGTTTCAGAAAATGCGCCTGGCTTCTGTGGAAGACCTGGAAGGTGCACGCGAGGGCACGGTCAGCGCGATGGAGTGGTTCTTGCCGCGCAAGCGTACCCTGCTGGCGCCCTTTGGCGTGGGCACCGTGGACCAGA
>JACRAG010000044.1 GCA_016213455.1 Anaerolineae bacterium
GGCGTGCGCTTTACCAACGCGCATGAACCAATCAGCTGGGCCAGCAAATCCAAAGGCGCCGATTACACCTTCAACCACCACGCGCTTAAAGCGCTCAACGACGACCTGCAGATGCGCTCGGATTGGACTCTGCCGATCTGTTCGGGCCCGGAACGCGTGCGGGTCAACGGCAAAAAAGCCCATTCCACGCAAAAACCCCTGGCGCTGCTCTACCGCGTATTGCTGGCATCCACCAACGCCGGCGATGTGGTGCTTGATCCATTCTTTGGCAGCGGCACCACCGGCGCAGCCGCCCGGCTGTTGGGACGGCGCTGGATCGGCATTGAGCGCGAAGAAAAATACATTGCGATTGCCGAGGAACGGATTCGCGCTGTGGAACCCCTGCCGTTGGAAGCCCTGACCCTGCCGCGCAACAAACGCCGCCAGCGCGTGCCCTTTGGCAGCCTGCTGGAAGCCGGTCTACTGCGTGCCGGTCAAACCCTGTTCTTCGACCGTGATCCGCAGCGCAGCGCCGCCATTCGCGTGGACGGTCGCCTGGCGGTCAACGGTTTTTCTGGCTCCATCCACCAGGCTGCGGTGCACCTGCTCGGTCACCAACCTGCCAACGGATGGGAGCACTGGTATTTTCAGGACGAAAAAGGCGAGCTGCGCTCCATCGGCGAGCTGCGCGAGCACCTGATCACCGCCCCATGAATCGATCCGAAGCCCAACGCGCCGTCGTTGAAAGTCCGATTTCCTCCCGCATCTTCCTGGAAGGCCCCGCCGGAACAGGAAAAACCACAACCGCGGTTGCCCGCCTGCAGGCACTGCTGGATGCTGGCGTCCCCGGTGCGCACATCGTCATATTGACTCCGCAGCGCGCGCTGGCGGCCCCCTACTATGAATTTTTGCGCTCGCCGCTGGCTGCGCCCGGCGGACAGGTCAGCGTACTCACAGCCGGCGGCCTGGCGCGCCGCATGGTAGATCTTTTCTGGCCGATGGTCGCCAGGGAAGCCGGTTTTTCCAATCCCAACCTGCCTCCCGCTTTCCTGACCCTGGAAACCGCGCAGTATTACATGGCGCACCTGGTCCGCCCCATGCTGGACGACAACGACCTGTTCAAATCCATCAGCGTCGACCGCAACCGGCTCTACAGCCAGATCCTCGACAACCTGAACAAAGCTGCCCTCAACAACTTTCCGTTTTCACAGATTGGCGAGCGCCTCTCGGCAGCCTGGAGCGGCGAGTCCAGCCAGCTACGCGTTTACGCCGATGTGCAGCAGTGCGCCAGCCTGTTCCGCAGCTACTGCCTGGAACATAACCTGTTGGATTTCTCACTGCAGGTCGAAATTTTCCGCGACCTGCTGCGCCCATCGCTGTTGGGGCGGGAATATCTGCGGGCTGCCGTACGGCATGTTATTGCAGACAACATCGAAGAAGACACCCCCTTTGCACACGACTTACTGGAAGAATGGCTGCCAGGGCTGGATTCGGCGCTGTTGATCTACGACGATGGCGCCGGCTACCGCTCTTTTTTGGGCGCCGACCCGGAAGGCGCGGCCAAACTATCCGCATTCTGCGAAACCAACCTGCGTTTCGACCATTCCTTCACCGCCCCCGCCGTCATGCACCAGCTGGCGCAAGACATCGGGTTTGCGTTGGAACGCCCCGAGACCCCCGCGCCTGCCGCCGAAAGCGGCCTGGATGCGCTGGTGCTGCCGTCCGAAGAGCTGCGCTTCTTCCCGCAGATGCTGGATTGGGTCGCCCGGCAGACCGCCGATTTGATCGCCGCCGGCACCCCGCCCGGTGAAATTGCCATCCTGGCGCCTTTCATGCCCGATTCGCTGCGCTTCTCTCTCACCGCGCGCCTGGACGCGCTCAACATCCCCTACCGCTCACACCGCCCCTCGCGCTCCCTGTCCGACGAACCTGCCGCGCGCTGCCTGATCACCCTGGCGCGCCTGGCGCACCCGGAATGGAAGCTGCGCCCCGGCAAGGTGGAAGTGGTGCACGCACTTTTCCAGTGCGTGGAAGGCCTGGACTTGGTGCGCGCGCAGCTGCTGGTGGAAACCCTCTTCCCGGGCAAACACAAAGCGCTGCAGCCGTTCAGCGGGTTGAATGCCGAGATGCAGGAACGCATCACCGACTCAGCCGGCGAACGGTACGAATTTCTGCGCCGCTGGATCGAAGATTACGCCACGCAGCCCATGGATGAACTGGACTTGTTCTTTTCACGCCTGTTTGGTGAGGTACTTTCCCAAAAGGGCTATAAATTCCACAACGACCTGGACGCCGGGCAGATCACTGCCAAACTGATCGAGTCGGCGGCCAAATTCCGGCGCGCCATCGACAGCGCCGGCGGGTTGGATGGCGTTTCCATCGGGTGCGAATTCATCCAGAAGGTGATGGACGGCGAGATCGCGGCTGCCTACGTTGAGAACTGGCAGCCGCCCGCCAACGATGCGGTCTTCCTCGCGCCGGCCTTCACTTTCTTGCTCAATAACCGCGCCGTTGACGTGCAATTCTGGCTGGATGCCGGCTCCAACGGCTGGTTCGAACGTCTTTACCAGCCGTTGACCCATCCCTATGTGCTTTCGCGAAGCTGGACGCCGGGCCGCCTGTGGACCGCGGCGGACGAATTTGAGGCCAACCGCGACGTGCTCTATCGCCTGGCTGCCGGCTTGCTGCGCCGGGCGCGCTCGCGCATCTACCTGGCCTTCAGCCGTCTGGGCGAATCCGGCTCCGAGCAAACCGGAATGCTGCTGCGCAGCATCCACCGCGTACAGGTGGAGGCGCTTAACCATGACTGAAGCGCTGCGCCTGCGTTCCAGCCAGGAAAAAATCCTCGCCTACCGCGGCGGGTGGATGGGCATTTCCGCCGTGCCAGGCGCAGGAAAAACCTTCACCCTCTCGCTGCTGGCAGCTCAGCTGCTGCGCAGTGCGCGCGTCAAGGCCGACCAGGAGGTGCTGATCGTCACCCTGGTCAATTCTGCCGTGGACAACTTCGCCGCGCGCATCGCCGGTTTTTTGCGCGCAGACAACCCGCAGTCATCCTCCGATAGCCTGCCGGGATCCGGCTTCCTGCCGGGGTCCGGTTTCCTACCGGGTTGGGGATACCGCGTGCGCACCCTGCACGGCCTGGCTAATGATATCGTCCGCGAGCGCCCCGAAGCTGTGGGGTTGGCTGAAGATTTCCAGATCATCGACGAGAGCGAAAGTGACCGCCTTTTGAGGGACCTGACCCACTCCTGGGTGCGCGCCAACTGGGATCGCGTCTCGCATTACCTCAAAGAGGATCTGCAGGAGCACAGTTCCCACAAGATCGAGTCGCAGGATTTCCCGGCATTGATGCTCGACTCAGCTTATGCAGTGATCCGCTTTGCCAAAGACCGCCAGTTAACCCCGGAAGACTTGCGTCTCCACCTGGACCAGGCTCCCGGAACCTTGCCCCTGGCGGAAATGGGCCAATCCATTTATTCCGACTACCAGCGCGCGCTGCGCTATCGCGGCGAAGTGGATTTCGACGACCTGATCCGGCTGGCGTTGCAGGCCTTGAAAATCGACGACAGCCTGGTCAAGCGCCTGCGCCGGCAGTGGCCTTTTGTGCTCGAAGACGAAGCCCAGGATTCAAGCCGGCTGCAGGAAGAAATTTTACGCACGTTGTGCGGGCCAGAGGGCAATTGGGTGCGCGTCGGCGACCCCAACCAGGCCATCTACGAGACCTTCACCACCGCCAGCCCGACCTATCTGCAAAATTTCCGCCGCGAGCCAGGCGTGCAATCCCGCGATCTACCCGAATCCGGGCGAAGCAGCCCCACCGTCATTGAACTGGCCAACCACCTGATCGACTGGTCACAGGACCTGCCCGAGGGGGACCCTTTGCGCGCCGGTCTGGCGCTGCCGCGCATCAAACCTGCCCCGCCAGACGATCCGCGTCCCAATCCACCCAGCGCGCCCGAGTTGATCCGGTTGGTGCCGAACAAATTTCGCTCGGAAGATGAGATTCGCAAGGTGGCCGACTCGCTGGAACGCTGGGCGCAGAGCGAGGAAAGCCGCGATCAAACCGCCGCCGTGCTGGTCACCAGCAACGATCGCGGCTTCAAGATCGTGGACGAACTGCGTAACCGGAAAATCGATGTGGTTGACAGCCTGCTCAAATCCTCCAGCGCCACCCGCGCAGCCGCCAAAGCGCTCAGTGATGTGCTGGGCTGGCTGGCCCGACCACACGAGTCCAGACAGCTGGCCAACGCCTACCTGGCCTGGCACAGCACGTCCGATCCCACCGCGGATGAACGCAAAATCGCGGAACGGGCTTCGCGCACCTTGCAGGCGTTCCGCCGCGTGGAGGATTACCTGGCGCCACTGCCCGGCGTGGATGTCATCCCGCGCGCCGACGCCGAAGTGAGCAACGAACTGCTGCGTTTCCAACCGCTGGCTCAGGCCTGGCAAAAAGCCGCCGTGCTCCCGGTGGACCAGCTGGTACTCACCCTGGCGCAAAGCC
>JACRAG010000369.1 GCA_016213455.1 Anaerolineae bacterium
GTGGAGCAAATGCAGCGCGAAGCGCAGGAATCACAGCTGCCTGAATTGATCGGTATGGCCGTGCAACTTGAGTTCATCCGCCGTGGCACCGCCCAACAGGAACTGATGGGACAGTTGGCGACCAGCATCGCCGCGGACTACATCGGTAACGCCGAACAGCGCGCGGAGAAAATCGGTTCGGAACTGGTCATCCCGATGGTGATCTTCTACTTCCTGCCCTTCATGATCACTTTGTTGATCGTAATCGGTTGGCCAATCGTGCAGAACCTGGGAGGGTTGTGATGCTGCAGGACACTTCTCCCCATCCTTTAAGTGGACGCGCCAACCATCTGCGCGACCTGGCCGGCTTTGCCTTTTTCGCCTTCGCCGCATTGGTCACCGGGGCAGCAGCCTGGGAGCAGCCATCGGTTCTGTCATGGGTGTACGCCTTCCATAATCTGCTGCTGGCCTGGTTTTACGCGCGGAGGAGGCCGGCCAAACGGTATGACCGGACGGGTTTGTGGTTGGGCATGATCGCGGCCTTATTGCCGGCGATACCGAGTAGTCATGCCTCTCCCTGGTACCTGCTTGTCCCCGGCCTGGCCGGATATGGTTTGTGTTTGTGGGCATTGCTTACGCTGGGCTCGCGCTTTGGCATTGCCCCGGCCGACCGCGGCCTGACGGCTCAGGGTCCCTATCGTTTCTTGCGCCACCCTATGTACCTGGGCGAACTGATCTTTCGCTTGACTCTGGTGTTCAGCGCGCCAGATGTGCTCCTGGGGCTGGGTCTGGCGCTTGTTTTGGCCGCGATCCAGGTTTGGCGGATTGTGCGCGAAGAACGCCTGATCGACGGCTATGGCTGTTACCAGCGGATCGTGCGTTGGCGGTTAGTTCCGGGGGTATGGTGACCATGCATCTGCGGGTGACTTCGAACCTGGTATTTGGACTGGCTATCGGTTGTACGGCGCTCCTGCAGACCTGCCCGGTACCCAGGGGACTGGCCTGGTTGGGCATGGTGAGTGTGCTGGCCGCGATGCTGCTGACCAACCTGATGTGGATCCGATCGGTTGGCCTGGCAGGGATCGGTGGCCTATCGCTGGTCTATTCGAACCTGGGCGAATATCCGGTCCCGGCTGCAGCGTACATTCTGGTTGCGGCAGCCCTGGTCGTCGGCGCGGTCCTGTTGGCGATGTTGGCCGATCTTACTGAAACTTCGAAAGGAAAATCCAAAATTCATGAAAGTTAACTGGTTCCCCTCATTGAAATCTACCGGACACCGTCCGGCCCTGGCGGTGTTGATCGCTTCCGCCCAGCCGCGCTTGGACATCCTGGAAGCCCTGGCTCAGCAAAGCGATATCCTGGTGAAAGAGGCCTTCTCAACTCGTGGGGTCTTGCAAGACCTGCCGGGGGTGAAACTGGTTATCCTGGATTCTGTATTACCTGTATCCGACGCCTCGCCGGAGGTGTTGTCCCAGGCGCTTGATCGAAGCGGAATTCCGTACACTTCTGCGGAAAGTTTTCTGGCCGACCCAGGCGAATGGTTGGGGCGAGCTCGCCTGGCCGGTGCGGGGCGGATCTCTTTTTTACCGGCAAGGCAAATCAACCTGGTCAACTGGTCGGGCGGGGTGGGCAAGACCACCCTGGCCATGGCGATCTGCAAACGGTTTGTGGAACGGACTGGGTTGCCGGCAGCCTTATTGGAATTAAGCATGGGCGGCAGCGCCTTGCACGCGCGCATCTCTCCCAATCTGCCTGAGTTTTTTGCGATTGCTACCGGAAAAGAAGAAGCAGCGCAATGGTTCGGGGTCAGCCTGTATCCGATGGATGGGCGCACGATCGACGTGCTGTGGAGCGAGGATCAGCCCGGCGTCCGCCGTGTCCTGGCGGAGATCCGCCGAAAAAATACTCTATTCGTGGTGGATTGTTTCCCCGGGCATCCGCTTTTTCCCGAGCTGGCCCAACCGGTTTCCGGGTTGGTTAACCTGGTGGTGTCCTCTCCACGGGATGATGCCCTTTTACAAGCACGCCGCTTGCTGTCTGAATTGAGCGAACCGGCGCACCTGGTTTTGAACATGACCCGCAGCCTGGCCGAACGCGCCGAAGGCGGCGTGGCGGTACGTTTGCCTTTCAACGAAGGCTGGGCGCACGCTTCCGATGCCCGCCTGGCCGATCCACTGCTTGATCTGGTCTACTCCGGCTGGAGGAAAAAATCATGAACCGAACCGTGCAATTTTTGATCGGTCTTCTGGCAATTGGGCTGGCGGTTGCCGCCGGGATTTATGGTCGCACTACCTATCTGCGGGAGGTATCAACCTACCAGGTACCCGTTCCGGCAGCGGATATCCCGGCCTATACCGTGCTGGATCCAAGCATGTTTCAGATGCGGGATATGCCGCGCGCCCTGGAATCGCTGCCGTATTTCCAGACTGTTGAGGATCTCGATGGCCTGATTACCAACCGTCCTCTCCCGGGCGGTCTGCCGGTGCCCGGTTCCAGCGCTGTGCCGGCGGCCTCCTTTCGCCTGGCGGATGCCGCCTACGAGGTGGTTTCCATTCCGGTTGATCCGGTATCCGCCGTAGGCGGCCAGGTGCAGGTCGGGCAGCGGGTCAACCTGTATCGCATGATCGCGGCTGAGTCGGATCCGAACCAATCTACAGACGGCGCCAAACCAGCCCTGCGTTCGATCCAGGTTGAGATGATCGCCGAGAATGTCCTGGTGGTGGATGTGCGCAGTTCACAGGGTGTCAAAGCCGGACCTGACAGCCAGGAGACGCAAGCGACCGGCGCGATGGGAAGCAACAGTCAGCAGGCCGAACAGGTGCAAATCCTGACCCTGGCCCTAGAGCCTGAAACGGTGCGCAAAGTTCTGGATGCGGTTGCTTCCAGCAAGAAACAAGGAGGGCTGTTATGGACCACCCTGGCCATTCCGTAAATCCACAGCCCCCTCAGATCGCTGTGTTGAGCGCGGCTGACCTGGAGATGATTGGACGGGTGCGGGAAGTACTGGTCCAGCGCTCGATCAAGCCGCCTTCCTGGCGCGATACGGATGCGGCTCGCCGCCGGAAATTCTTCGATGAGGTGCGTTCGGTGCTCATCGAGCGGGGTGAGAATAAATCCCTCGTCAACCGCAACGCCCAGATCGTCACCGACGCGCTTTCCGGGGTAGGTATTCTGGACCAACTGCTGCGAGACCCTTTTGTGGAAGAGATTTTCGTGCGGAATGGGCATGTCGCGGTGGAGTATGACGGATCGTTTTATTCGCTCGGCAAGCTGGCCGATGACCGCTATTTCGAAGATCTGGCTGTTCACGTCGCCGACCAGGGCGGCGCGACCCTGCGTGGCGACCGACCGGCCGTGCTGATCGATTTACCGGGCGGAGAGCGCTTTACGGCCATCGTTCCCCGGCTGTCGAAAGAGGGGACAGCGATCAACATTCGTACTTTTGGCCGGCGTGTCAAAACCCTGGAAGAGATGGAGCGGACCGGTACGTTTACCCGGCGGAGCACATCGACTCTGGGTCAGTTGGACGATATCGCCGATACCGACACCCGTCAGAGGGTTGCCGGCTTGCAAATGGTCCCTGATCGTTACCTGGCCTGGCTGGCTGCTACGTTATCGGGAAGCTTGCTGATCGCCGGCGAGATGGGATCGGGAAAAACTACCCTGCTCAACGCGCTGTCAGGCTTCTTACCGCGCCAGGCGCCGGTGGCTACCCTCGAAACTTTTCGCGAATTGGAAATTCAACACCCCTTTCTGCTGCGCGCGGTCGCGCCGGCGGAACTACCCGAAGGCACGCCGGGGGTTACGCTGGATTGGGTGCTGGATATTATTTACACCCGCATGAACCCGGCGGCGATCCTGGTGGGTGAGGTGGTTGGCCCCGAGGCTTTGCAATTCTTGAAAGCGACCTGCCTGGGGCGTAAAGCCTTCACCACCATTCATGGCGGGACCGTCGAAGAAGCCCTGATGCGGCTTGAGCAGCTGGCGTTGGCTACCGCCCCTGAATTAGGGCTACAAGCGGTGCGATCGATGGTGACGATGGGGCTGGATGTGGTGGCTCTGATGGGACGGGTGGCCCGCGATGGAAGGGTTGCGCGAACCCTACAGGCGATTGCCATTATTCAAGGCATCGATGAAAAAGGTGAATTCAGGCTGAAGTATTTGTACCGGGCTACCACTCCGCAAGAAATGCAGGCTATCGAGATCGCATACGACAATCTGGAAAGCGAGGGATTGCCATGACCCGCAAGCTGTTGATCGCCGCCTGTATCCTGGCTGTGTTGGGCTGTCTGGTGTTTGCGCTAATAGTGATGAACAGTGGAATCACCATTCAAGATCCAGCCCAACCTGTCACATCCGCTGGCATCGACGTGCGCGAAAAAGAGCGGGAACTCATCAACCAGTTGGAAACTGCGCCATGGCAAGGACTGCGCTTCCTGAGCGACGAACGCGAATGGCGTTTCTATGGGGTGGCCGGGGAAGAACGCGAGGTGAACCTGATCCAGCCATTTCGCCTGATCAAAGTGTATTACCTGCAATCCGATGGCGATCTGGCCTTCACCTGGGTGGCCTTGGGCGTGGAAATCCCCGGTCAAGGGTACGTGGCGGTTGGAGATGCGGAAATTCAGTCCGGCGATCTGATCGCAGTTTCCCTCAAAGGCGAGCATGTTTTTCAAAGCGGTGTGGTTTGGGAGGATTGTTCGAGCGACTATTGCCGTCTGGCGCAAAAGATCGACACCATTCTGATACTGGATGACAAGGGCACCGGAATTACCAACGGTTTCATCCGTGAAGGTTGGCAGCCGCCGACTTACCCGATGTATGGTTTTCTGTGCTGGCAGGTACGGTTAGCGGACGAAACGGATGCGACCGCTGCCCGGTTGGAGGGAAAACCATGAATGTGTTCAGCTTGATTTTGGATGGCGGCGGCATCCTCCTCGGGGTAGGAGTTCTCCTGAGCAGTTACCACCTGATGAACGGTTTGGTGGAACTGTTCAGCCGGATGTGGAAGCGCATCTTCATGACATGGGCCAGGCGCCGGCTGACAGATCTGGGGATTGTCCAAACATCGGATGCGAAGCCAAAACCAGCATTGAATATCAAGAGGTTGAGCATTTTTCTGGTCATCCCATTGCTGGCGCTGGCTGTGCGAGATTACCTGCTGTCACCGTTGATGGTGGTATTCGGAGCCTTGATCATCGTTTGGCTTGATTTCCAGGCCAGGCAGAAAGAGATCGAGAAGGTGAATGAGGACGCGGAGATTGCTGCCCTGCAGGTGCGCTCGCTGTTACAGGTCGACCGCTCCCTGCTCAATGCGTTGAATGGTATCCAGATTCCAGATGGTGCCCTCAAACGCTCATTGCAACAGGTGATTTCCCGCCTGCAAATGCACCAACCTCCCGAAGAAGCGGTGGGTTCGTTGCAGGGATTGCCCGGGACGATCACCGCCCGGCTGTCAGCCTTAATCGCCAATAGCGCCCGCACCACCGACGATATGCAGTCAGCGCTCCTGCAGACCCTTGAACAGGAAGCTCATCGGCAGAAACTGCTGCGCTCGAAGATCCGCCAGACCCTGGCGTTAGTGCGCGGCACGATCCGGCTTCTCCAGGGTGCGACCGCAGCGGCATTGGTCTTTGTTTTGCTTTCTCCCACCTGGAGGACGTTCTTTCTGCAAGATATCCCGCACCGCACGTTGATGACAGTCCTGATCGTGTGCGCTGTATTGGCAAGCCTGTATTTTGAATACGAGGTCTACCAAATGGGCAGTTCGGAGGCGTTCTCATGAACAGTTTGCCGCTGCTGGTGGGCCTTGCCTGCGCAGTCGGGGTGGGCATGCTGGTCCACTCCCTGTTGCTTACCTTATTCGATTTTGGAAGGAGGTTTTCCCGTTGGTTTGGTCGACCCCAGGGACGCCTGGCGGCTCTCGGTTTGACCGCCTATCAAACTAAACATTTTTCGGTCACTGAAGATGACATTCTGGGGCTGGCTTCAATCCCCTGGGCCAACCTCTACGCGGCGACGGCGTTGATCAGCCTGGTGCTATTCGGCCTGGTCGGCCCGTTCCTGTCAGGGGGAGCTTCCTTCGCGCTGCTGAGTCTGCCCGGGCTGGTGTGGCTTTTTAAACGATATCTGGCCCAACAGCGCCGGCGTTATTTGGTTGGCCAGGTACGTCAGTTATTGATCGACATCCGCCTGCACATGAGCCTGACCGGTTCGCTGCTGCTGGGCCTGGAGAATATTGCCCGCACCACGAATGAGCGCGGTGTCGTCTATCGCGGTTTACAGCGGCGCATGTCCGGCGGCTCCGCCAAGAGCGGCCTGGATGTGGTGCAACAATTGGCTGCCGATCTCAAGTCCGTGCATCTGTTGCGGGTGGCCCAACGGGTGCAATCGGCGCAGCAGTCTGGAGGGACGCTGGGCGTCGACCAGGCGATTGCTAGCGCCACGGAAGAGTTGAACGAAGAAATTGCCAACCAGTCGGAGGAGCAAATGCAGCGCCTTCCGCTGCGCATCACCTTGCTGGCCATGCCATTTCTCCTGGGGCCTATCGTTATCTTGTTGTTTTACCCGCTTGTGGATCACATCCTCAAAACGCTGGCCGGGACTTCGGTTGGCGGCGGGTTCTAATCCCATTCCTGTTTGGAGGTTTGTATGTTGTTCGAGAAGAAAGCGTCGGAAATTCCGCAGTTCGTTGTCGTTTTGGCCATCGCCATTGTGCTGGGCGCGGCGGCCGTCTGGGCAATTTTGTCCAATATCGGCGCACAGGGTGGCAGCGTTGCTACCTGGATTAACAGCATCGCCGTGCCTGCTGCGCATCCGTAATCCACCATTCATTTCGCACCAGAAGAGGGTACCCATGTTATTCGAAAAACGCGCATCCGAAATTCCGCAGTTTGTTGTTGTCCTGGCGATCGTGGTCGTACTGGGCGCAGCAGCCGTGTGGGGCATTCTGTCCAACATCGGCTCGCAGGGCAACAGCGTGGCGACCTGGATTGACAGCATCGCCGTGCCGGCCGCTCATCCCTAAATTCATTTGATCTCCTCCGGCGGTCGGATCTCGACCGCCGGAGGAAGGAGGACCCCATGTTATTTGATCGTCAGGCGCAGAGCATCGTCGAGTATATCGTTATCCTGGCCATCCTGATCTCGTTGGTTGGGGGCGCTCTATGGCAGATTTTCATCACCCTGCAGACCAAGTTCAATGGGGTGAATGCCGAGATCGGATCATAGGTTCGGGCTATGAATTCGTATAGCCATTGTGGGAAAGAGGATAACCGGGCGCAGGCTTCCGTAGAAGCGCTGCTTGTGCTGATGCTCCTCGCTTTGCTGGTTTTCGGCGGAGTCGAGCTCAGTCGGGGCGTAGCGGTACGCCAGGCGCTGGATAGTGGGTGCGGCGCGG
Organism: Anaerolineae bacterium; assembly: GCA_016213455.1. Taxonomy (GTDB): domain Bacteria; phylum Chloroflexota; class Anaerolineae; order Anaerolineales; family Anaerolineaceae; genus Anaerolinea. The sequence goes on from JACRAG010000369.1 coordinate 7,379, forward strand.
CGGTGCGGGCCTTGTCGCTCGACCCGGGGCAGTGGAGCTTTGCCGGGAACTTGATCCAACAGTCCGTTCAGCAAAACGTGATGGGAGCCGGGCCGGTGGTCAGTGTGCAGGTTTACGATAGCGCAAATACGCCCCGTAGTTCCGCCTGGCTGTCGGGAAGCCCATTTGGCACGGTCTTCATCCTTGAGGCCTCTGCTCCTTTTCAGGCTGACATTCCTTTCCTGCCGAATTCGCCCATGTCCATCCGCGTGCGTCATTGGGGAATTGTGGAGCGTTATCCATGATGGTTGCTAACCGAACTAAATCTGGGGTGATCTTTGATCGGAAGGCTCAGTCTGCGGTGTGGGGTTTCCTGTTTATTTTGATCTTCATCGCATTATCAGCCGGTCTGGTCGACATCTTTCGCTTGTACGCCGCGCGCAACTGGGCCTATTCAGTTGCTCAGGAAGCCGCCCTGGCCGGCATTTCCAAAGGGCGAGACTGGAATTCCGTCACCGCCTCCGGGATGCGCCTGGACGTCGCTGTCGCTCAATCTCAAGCGTCCGGCGTTGTGAATAATGCGATGAGCCAGCGCGGCGTCACCGGTTACACGATGGATGTGCGCGTACTGCCCGATCCAGCGGGAGGATCGATCGCGGGGTATCCTCCTAGACCCGTGAGGCTTGGATCCAGCCTGGGTGATTGGAGCAGCGATGAACCGGCCGTGGGAGTCTATCTGCGGGTTCCGGTGAAGTGGCTGTTGCTGGATGGTCTTAATCTTGCGGCGAAGTCGGTCAGCGTTTTCGCAGCGGCGGGAGTGGCGCAATGAGTTCAACAATGAAGAAACCGCATGTACTCTATCGGCCTTGGATGTATGCTCTTACGTTGGCGCTGGCTCTGCTCGCGCTAACCGTTCGTCCAGCCATATCGGCGATCTGGCCTGAGTATCTGAAAAACGGACGCACCTACGACCAGGAAACCGCTTATATCCAATGGACAGGTTCAGTAGGGTATGTCAGTCTGTTTCATCGGGACAGCACCTCGCTCCCGCCTTCGGAGGGTGGCGCAAGTTGTGGCGGTGGATGCACAGAAACCGTTACCCGAATCTACAACGGTGGATCCGTATCCGGCAATTTTACCTACCTGAGAACCTTCAACGTGCAGGTTGCTTCCACCGGTGATCCCGCCGTAGGTACAGCCACCGTTCGGGCCTGTGGACAGGTCATCACCACGGTGAATCTCTATTCGGCCGGAGCTAGTTCTGCGGGATTCAATAATTACCCGGTTCCAGCCTGGAACGTACCGACCTCAGGGGACTGCACGTGGTCGATCACTGCGTCCGGTGGATACGTGGATTTCCGAGCGGTAACCACCTCCTTCCGCACAACGCCGGCGCCGACTGTAGATCTGCGCGTGAACGGTACTAATGGACCTTTCAACACCTCTGCGCCAGGCGCATACTCGCTCGGTTGGACCAGCACGAACGCGGCCAGTTGTACTGCCGGCGGGAACTGGAGCGGGGTGCAGGCCACGAGCGGTGCCCAGGCTTATAGCAATATTTCCAGCGGCGTTTATACCTACTCTCTGACCTGCACCAATCCAAGCGGCAGTGCCAGTGACAGCGTCACCGTCAATGTGGCCGGCAATCCGACGGTCAGTGTCTCGGCTCCGGCAATATTGACAGCCCCGGCCAATTACACCGCCTCCTGGACCAGCACGAATGCGGTGTCTTGCTCCGGATCCAGCCGGTTTAGCGGCCTGACCGGGTTAACCGGTTCGCGGATCGAGTCGAACCTGGGCGCAGGTACGTACGTCTACACCGTGACCTGTGTCAATGCAGCGGGCGCGAGCGTATCGGATACCAAGCAGACGATTGTATACGCTGCGCCAGTGGTGGATGTGAAAGTGGATGGCTCCGATGGTCCGACCCTCACCCGCACCGGACCTCTTTCCTATAGCGCCGGATGGACTTCCCAAAATTCAACCCAGTGTAACGGATCGGCGCGTTTGGCAGGCTATAGCGGCATCGCTGGCAATCGCACCGAGAGTAACGTTTCGCCTGGCGCTGTCTACGATTACACCGTGACCTGCCAGAACGCCGCCGGCGCGACTGCCAGTGACACCGTGCGCATGGTGGTGGTGGCTGCGCCGTTTGTGGACGTTAAGGTCAACGGCTCGGATGGTCCTCTCAACTTCACGGAACCGGCCGGTTATTCGCTGACCTGGTCGAGTTCCAATGCGGCCAGTTGTACGCCCCTTAATGACCTGACCGGGCCGATCGGCTTGAACGGCTCACGGATTTTTTCAAACGTGTTCCAAGGCGCTTACCGTTATGGCGTGCAATGCACCAATTCAGCCGGGACATCTGCGGTAGATTTGGTGCAAGTGAATGTCAACCCTCTTCCGCCGATCGTGGATTTGAAAATCGAAGGAGGAGACGCCGCGATCACACGCGTAACACCGGCAAGCTACACGCTCAGTTGGAACAGCCAGTATGCTTCTTCCTGTTCGGTTTCCAGCACCAACGGCTCCTGGTCGGGTGCTGTGGGGTTCAACGGGAGTCAGGCGTTTACAAACGTTCCGGTGGGCTTCTACACATACACATTGACCTGTTCAAATATATCGGGCTCAACCAGCGACAGCGTATCGGCGACCGTGGTTGCTCCCCTGACAGGCACGATCTCTGTGACTTACCCAAAGCTTTTGCTCTTAGCGCGTAATCTGGGGCAGCCGGCGCAAACGTTATTTGGAAGCGTGTTGGGCGGTGTGGGGCCCTACACGGTGAGTGTCCATATCTTTTCACCCGGTGGAGTGGAAACGGTTCACACATTGAGCGTGACGACCTGGACGCTGTCACCTTCCGACGCCGGAGATCTGGATTTGGGCACGACCGAAATTGGAACCTGGCGGGCCTGGGCGGACTTGCGGGATTCAGGCGGACGAACCTTTCGTACAGGCAGCGCCACCTGGGACGTAGCCTGGTTTCCTGTGCATGGGCGGCCCTGATGAGACGAATCGGTTTGCTTTCTGTGTTTCTATTCTTTTTCTTGTGCGCCTCGATGCCGTATCAGGAGTCGACGCCTCGGAATGTGTGCGAGCAGGTCTATCAGATACGTGCTGATGCGGTTCCGGAATGGTTGCGCGTGGATGGAAATCCCCTTCATCTGGCGACCAGCCGGCGCTACGACCTGTTGGCAGGGAAGCTCCTGGCGCTTGGAATCGTGGAAGGCGCGAATTGCCCTGGGTCTGGGTTAAATCCGGATGGTTCCCCGAATGCCTGTGGGCTCGAGATAGCCCAACCGATGGTCAACACCTGGCAAAACCAATACGATCAGGCGATTCTCGCCAACTCCCTTGCCTCAGGCGTTTCAGGAAAAGTGTTGAAGGCGGTGATCGCAGTTGAATCTCAATTCTGGCCGGGTGCGGATTGGAATCGCGGGGAAATTGGACTGGGGCAGATGACAGAGTTCGGCGCAGATCTCGTGCTAGTATGGCGCAGCGGCGTTTACCAGGCCGTCTGCCGGCAGGTTTTCGGAGACAACGGCTGTAAGGTGGGATATCTCTTCCAGGACGTACAGACGCAGCGGCTCTTACGCGGACAGCTGCTGCGGAACATCGACACCACCTGTCAGACCTGTGCATACGGTTTAGATATCCGGAAAGGTGAACAGGCTGTGGCGGTATTGGCCGAATCGCTCAATGCCAGCTGCGCTCAGTCCGCGCGAACGATAGCGGTCGCAACCGGACATTCGCCAGCATCCCTTATGAGTTATGAGGACTTCTGGCGCTTTACTCTGGCGAATTATCACAGCGGATCGGGTTGCATGTACGCGGCGTTGCGCCAGAGTGGAAATCCGACCAACTGGCCGGGTATCGCCTCAGGGCTGCCGAAGGGATGCCTGAGTGGGTCGGCTTATATTCGCCGGATTGAAGAACAGATCATTCCATAGGAGTTGAGAATGCAGATGTGGTTGGTTGTGCCGGTATTGACCTGGTTGGGTGTGATCAGCATTTTTGACCTGAGAAAACGCGAGATCCCGCACAGCGCCTGGGTGATCATCCCGTTGGCTGCGGCCATGATTTACCGGTTGTTTGCGGGCGAATGGCAGTTGGTGATCCTGGCAGCTCTGGTAGCCCTGGTTAGCGAGCGCCAACGGTTGGCCGATTGGTCCAAGTTGCCATTGGAGGGGTGGAGCATATGGATTCCTCCCTTGGTCTTGCTGGTCTATTGGGGGCTGTTGGCGAACCCGATTGGGGCCCTGGCCATCGTAGGTTTCTGGCTTGCCTGGGAACTGCACGCCTGGGGTGGGGCAGACGCTGTGGCGTCGATCTCCCTGGCCTTAATTTGGCCTGAATTATCCTTCGTGCTTTCCCTGTTAGGCGTTCACCTGGCAGCAGCGGTTGGTGCAACCGCTTATGCCTTGCTGCGCGAGCATCGCTGGCGGTTGCATTCTTTGCCCGGTCTGCCTTTATTGCTGGCTACGGTCATTACATTTCTGATCACTCATGGGGTTGCGGGATGATGGATTGGCTCTTATGGGTTTTATTACTTGTCTGGTTGTTCGTTTGCATGCTTTACGACCTGCGCTTTCGCAGGGTGCCGGGGCGAGTGACTCTCATTCCACTGTTTCTGGCTGGCATGTACGCCTTGTCGAGAGGATGGTGGGTGCCCCCTCTATTGACGGCGGCATTGATTCACATCTCTGACTTTGAACCGAGGGAGAAGCGTTATGCATTTGCAGGTGTCGTTTCCGCATTCGCGGCGATATTTGAGCCGGCCACCGCCCTGACGGTGGCAATCCTGGTGTTGGTCTGGCTGTTGTGGGAGATCGGGGCGATGGGCGGCGCGGACGCGAAATTGCTGATGGTGATTGCCTTGCTCTACCCGCAGCCGTGGATTTTTCTATGGATCGCTTTAGTGGGAGGATTGCAAGGACTTATTGCCATCGCAATGCGCAAGAAAGAAGTTCCCTATATCGTGGCGATTTTCGCCGGGGCGTTCCTATTTTCAATTCAATCGGTTTTCTATCGGATTTCATGAACAAGGAGTTGTGTACTATGCGTTTCCTACGGGATCATAAAGGGATCGAGTCGACCGAGGTTGCCTTGATCATCGCCGTTGTCGTGCTGGTGAGTTATGGCGCTTACCGGCTGTTGGGTAGCAATATCGCCGCGGTTGTGCAGGATATTGCCGGCCGGATCTGATCCTCGCGATCGTTCTGCCGGTGTTTTTTCCACCGGCAGAACGACCTCTTATAGGAGGTATACCAGCTTATGTTACGGAATAAATCCGGAATGGAATTGTTAGAGGCCGCGATCACAACCCCGATTGCGATTCTGGTTATGCTGGCCATTGTCAACCTGGGTATGGTGGTATATGCCCAACAAGCTGTACAGGCGGCTGCGCGCCATGGGGCACGGATGGGCAGTGTGGCTCAACAGTGCCCGGCCTGTTATGCAGCCAGCGCAGCGCAGTCATCGATTTCCGCGGCAGGGATTGTCGAAAATCCATCCGTCTCTGTGCTTGCGCCCGGTGGAAGCGCCGGCAGTATTCTCAAAATCCAGGTCAGTGGGACCGTGACGAATTTCCTGGCACCTTTGACTGGCCTATTCCCTGGTTTGCCTGGCGACACCTTCAGGGTGAGCGCCGATTCGACGTTTCGCCAGGAAGGGTGGTGAGCATGAGAAGGGATCACCGCGGTTACTCGATGACCTTCTGGGCGGTGTTCATCGGATTTGTATTGATCCCAGCTCTGGCGATGGCTATTGAATTGGGGCGATATTTCTACGCTATTTCCGAGGTGGCAAAATCTGCGGACGCTGCGGCAGTGGCGGCGGCGGCAGAAATAAACCAAAGGACCTTTCAAGATAGCGGAGCCCTGGTGCCAACGGGGAAAACCTGGGAGAACGCGCAGTCTTACGTCAATCAGAACACTGTCGGGCTAGCTGCAAAGGGAGTGCATGCCTATGTTACCGGCATCCAGGTGAGTGGAAGCGAAAACATTGTACGAGTGTATGTGTCGGCGAATTTAACCATTTTATTTCCATCGATCGTTCCGAACGTGACTGTGACAGAAACCGGGATTGCGAAACTGCGGGCATTTACCCATTGAACTCCGAGGGCTATTATAAATACCACAAAATATGTCCTAATAACGTATAATTTACCTGAAAGTAACATAATTGCTATAGGCTGTTATCCTGGTACAAGGAGGTGGTCAGATCAAAGCAATAGTAAAAATGGGAGGGAAATTTTACTAACCAGTGAATAATCTTTCATTGCTATGAACCCTTTTATCCTGTACGATAACAAGAGCAAAAAATGGATCTCAGGATTGTTGTGCGTGACGCCAAAGAATGTGATTTACCGGCGCTAGCAGCCATTAAAGGCGCCGGGAGTGAAGAAATCACCGCGACCGTCTGCGCGATGCTAAAAATTGCAGTTTCCGATATATGATCATGCAGATCGGGCAAGAAGTAGTTAGGTCTGCTTGTCTGGTGTTTCGTCGCCCGTCTTACTGGTCTGATGCGGGGGAGTTGGAACTTACCGCAAATCGTGGACCTGCAAATACGGGAAGCATGGAGAGGACATGGATATGGAACTGCTTTCATTCGCGCGATAGAACAGATTGCTGCTCAAGAAACAAAGCAAATTTATCTAAGGGCAGAACCATTGGACAATCCCAAAGACCTGGGCACCAAATGCGCGAACGCGCTGGCGCCTTTCATGCTCAGCCTGGAGCAGCTGGGGAAATCGGATTTGATCGAGGATTATTGGGAAGTTTTCTTGATGTTCGGCGCGGTAATTCAGATCATCGATGACTGGCAGGACCTGGAAGGCGACCTTGCGATCGGTCACTATTCTTACCTGACCTTGCTCCCCGGCAAGCTGCCCGAACTGCGCGATCCTAAAAGAGCAGCCCGTATTCTCAAAGTGGATAGGTTACGCGTCTCGGTAACTTATGATGTAAGCCAGGATATGCTTTTTCAAGCCCGGGCGATCCTTTAGAAGATTTAGGACCAGTTCCTCGTCTGATTTGTAGACATCACCGAACTGCGGCTAAAGGCTTATTTTAAGAAGGAATTGGGTTATCCAAACGGGTAAATTTATCTCACAACTCAATTTCAGTTGAACAAATCGATACTTTTAGTTGCTGGGAACGACGAATGTTGGAGTTTGTAGGTTGATAAGTACCCAAGGATGAAGAACAAGACGGCAGCTAGACACTTTACTTTTACTGCAATATCCTTTCCCAGGCCATCAACTGAGAACTAAAGTAGTAGATCAAGACCAAAAGGTGAGTGGATACCTCAACGATGAACTGCGGGACTCTGTTAACCGGTGTGATGTTCTGGAATTGCTGAGTATACAAATCGGTTTTCTCTTCGCCCTGCCAGTTCTGCGCGATTGTCACTGCTGCGGGCTTTCGAGCCGTCTCGAAAAACCATACCCCGCATGACAACATATCCGTGAGCACCCTTTCGGATTGCATCTTCTGGGCTGGTAAGGAAAGGGTAAATTGCCCCCTATGATGAGTTTCTAGTGCCTCTTGATTATTTTTGAGTCGATCTATCAAAGTCATCAAACAGGTGAAAATTTGCCAAACAATGGCTTCAAAGCCTTTTTTCACAGGTTTTCTGGTATTCAAAAAAGTATTACTCAGCAGAAGTACGCTCTCAAGTGGTTAGACCGTAGCGATGGAAATGGTGTGAGGTAATTGATAGTAATCTGTTGTCACATGGAGTTTGCTCCACAGCAAGGATTAATCCGACAAAAAACGTATAATTATCTTAGAATCCACATTTGTCATTTTAAGGATCTTCCCATGAGTGAAATTATCAACAACCGTCAGAAGCGCGTCGAGATCATGAAAAGCCTGGTGCGCCAGCTGGACGCCGGAGTAACCGAGGAAAAGGTCAAGCTGCAGCTGGAAACCATGCTGGACGAAGCCGATTATAGCGACGTCTTTATGATGGAGGTGCAGTTGGTGCAGGAAGGCATCCCGGCCGAGCGCATCCAGGAACTGTGCGACACGCACACGCGCGTGCTCAAAAAGCACCTCGACCTGCAGGAGACTCCCGAGACGGTGCCCGGGCACCCGGTGCATACCTTCGTGCAGGAAAACCGCGAATTAATGAAGACCACCGCGCTGATCCGCCTGGAAATGAAAAAGCTGGAAGCGCTGGCCGACGAGGCCGATGCGACCGAGGCGATGCGCGCGATCCAGCAGCAGCTCAACAACCTGATGGACGCGGATAAGCACTATCGGCGCAAGGAATACCTGCTCTTCCCCTATTTCGAGAAGAACAACCTGCCCGGCCCGCCTATGGTGATGTGGGGCAAGCACGACGAGGTGCGCAACCTGCTGCGTGAGACGATCGCCGGTTTGCAGCAGACCGAACGGATGAGCGCGGCAGAGGCCAGGGCCTACAACCTGTTCACGGTTGGCCCGGTGATCGAAGCCGTGGACGACATGGTCTACAAGGAAGAAAAGATCATGTTTCCCACTGCTTTAGACTTGCTGACCGAGCAGGACTGGTATGAGATCTACCTGCAGAGCGACGAATATGGCTACTGTCTGTACGCGCCGCAGTTCGAGTGGATGCCTGAAGGCGGGCTGCACAAGGAAATCCGTAAGCCTGCCGCCGCGGCGGGACGGGTGCAGATGCCGACCGGCAGCTTCACCCTGGAAGAGTTGATCGCCACCTTCAGCACGCTGCCTTTCGACCTGACCTTTGTCGACAAAGACGACACAGTGCGCTACTTCACCCCTGGCAAGGAGCGCATCTTCGACCGCTCGCGGGCCATCCTGGGGCGTAAGGTGCAGTATTGTCATCCGCCCAAGAGTGTACACATCGTCAACCAGATCGTCAAGGATTTCAAGGCCGGCAAGCAGGAGCGTGCCCGCTTCTGGATCAACCTGCACGGGAAGCTGATCTACATCTGCTACTATGCTGTGCGCGACAGTCAGGGCGCTTACCTGGGAACGTTGGAGGTGACCCAGGATCTGAGCGAGGTGCGCTCACTGGAAGGCGAGCGCCGCCTGCTGGCATACGATGAGGCCCGGGCCAACTGACGCGGAGCAGATCATGGAAATCACCCCTCAAAGCAAGCTGTTCGACGTACTGGAAGCCTATCCACAACTGGAAGCCCAGATCGTCCACATCGCCCCACCGTTCAAGAACCTGAAAAACCCGGTGCTGCGGCGGACGGTGGGTAAGATCGCCACGCTGGCGCAGGTGGCCCAGGTGGGCGGGATGGACGTGAATAAGCTGGTGAATACCCTGAGGACAGCGGTGGGACAGCAAGAACTGGCTCCACAGTCTGAAACCGCGCTGCAGATTGCCATCCCGCGCGCGGCGGAGGACCCCGACTGGATCGCGGGCGAGCCGCAGTTCACGGTTGATGGCACGGGGATGCTGGCGCGCGGCGAAGTGCCGTTGGGGAAGGTCAACCAGCTCTTGGGGCAGTTGGAGCCGGGGCGATTTATCCTGTTGGTGACGAATTTTGAACCGACCCCCATCCTGGATGCGATGCGAAAACAGAACCGGCGCATTTTCCACAAAATATCTCCGGAAGGTGCCGGGTTGTATTTAACCTTTATTGGATAAGTCGGTTACCACTCCTCTATAAATTAGCTGTTAGTATTCGGCGGATGTGAGGTTACTCGCGTCCTAAAAGACCCGGTTGTATTCGATGAAAAACCATTTTTTTCGGAGAAGCCGGCCTTGCCTTAGTCGTATCTTGCGTGCCTGGGACAACATTCGGCTACTCTTGTCTGTATCCGCCGAATCTATTCTCAATCCCTTCGACCGGGGATATGAAATCTCCTGCGGGAGACTTTGTGATATCGCCTTCGAGTCCGTTTTGACGTATCGACGGAAAGGGGCTCCTGTTTAAATAATTTCCAGCTCCAGACGAATGCTCCGATAATTGGAGATATCACCGTAATTTTAAATATAAATAGTAATAGGCCGACCAAACCGTTATCATAGGTTAATGGTTCTTTGAACTTTAGGGTGTCATTAATTTCTAGAACGGGCACGGAGTCTAGGAAATGCCAGAAGTAGAAATCTAATATTTTTTCCGGGGTGATCTCCCCTGAGGGAATAACCAATTGAACCACATGTGCGTTCACCAGGGTATAGGTTATTGAGCCAAAAAAATATATTGCGATAAACAGCAGGTTAAAGGAGTATGCAAACGGTGCGAGGGAGCCTACTTTTTGGTACAGCCAACGAAAAATTCGGGTTCGTTTCTTCTCAAAAAGCAAGAACTGGATGGCGATGATAAGAACAATACCCCATGTTGTGAAAATGAGCACTTGAAGCCACACTGGGCCACCGTTAAGAACCAGGTTGTAGACAAAGCGAAAAGGGACAAAGGGCAAGAAGAATAATAAATACCACACGACAATTTTAAATAGTTTTAGTAATAGTTGATCAAAATACCGGGATACAGCTGGATATTTTTTCATCAATAATGCTAGGCTGATAAGCACAATCAGAATTGCTCCAAACCACAACAAATTTTCAATACCATTGTCTCGAAGGAAAGGGATTACCACCAGAAAACAAAATGAAGCGTAAGCAGCTATAGCGACCAGCCAAAAAATTATGAGTTTAGGTTTCATAGCGATACTCTTATATCTCTCAGCCGGGATGAATCTACCCGTAGAAAATATTCGAAGACAAAAATCAACCGTTTAAGAGTAAACCGATCGCTCCAAAATCAATGCTATCGGTGGTATTGACATAATTTAAACGCAACTCGAGTGTAATCGTTCCGTCGGTAATCCGATTTGCCACGACACTTTGATATATTGCTGCTGTTGTGCTTTTCAAATCGGCTGGATCATCGTGGATCACCAAAGCGGTTGGCGGTAGTTTTGTGGAGGTCAGCCGAACTTGAGAAATGTAGCTGTTGGCGGTCGAGCAGCGATAGTTGATCATGACGCCCCGGATTGTTGTGCCTGAAGGTAGATTTAGCCCCATTAGCAGCCACTGAAGATCACCTGCTTGGGACGATTTGACTCGGATCCCAGATCCAACATTGCCTTTTTCAAGGATTAAGTGGCTGTTTGTTGGAGACAGAAACTCCAATGGACTGTGCCAAACACAATAATCACCACGGAAAAATGGGCTGCCATCCATCCTTACCTCCAAGAGCGCTTTGTTACTGTAAGTTGATGCGGAAACGTTGGAACGGAACCGTATGCTGTTATTGCCCTTTATTAAAACTGGCCACGAGCCACTTGTCGGCACAGCTACCACCGGCTGGTGACGGCGATCAAATTTCGTCACGGTTGTGCCTTCATTTTTAAGGTATTCGCCGGGATTAAGGTCGGTCAGCATGGTGAGGCCGTTCGCCCCAATTTGAACCGTGGGATTGCGGAGGATGAAATCTTCTTGGTGCAGGGCTTTGATTTGTCCTAGTGTGATATGCGTAGTACCTGGCGGAAGGTTCTTTACGTAGATGGATAAGCTGCCAACTTTGCTGTAATTAAAGCTGATCAAGGAACGCTTCAGAGTGCGCGAGAGACTGGCATAACCTCCATAATAATATCGGAAAAGTTCATCCGTGCTGGGAAAAATAAGCTCTTGATAGACCAGTCCGCTACTATCGACATCGAATTGATACTGGCGGCGAACTGCATCCTCCGAAGCGGAAGATGATAGTTGAACAGAGACGGCCACGGGACGGTCACTGAGAACATGCACGCCGATTGCTTTGTGCCTCACAAGATTAACTGCGGGATTGAATGTCTTTCTTAACTCGATCCATCCGTTTGGAGAAGGGTTCGTGATGGTCAATTGGAGTGTATGCCCCCCCGCTGATGTACTGGTAGAAACTGAACAAGTACATCCTGGATCACTCGTCGTCAATTCCGAAAATTCTGAAACTTCCTCCATCGCTCCCAAAACGATGTTATTGGGGGAATCATAAGGGTCAGGTTTCCGCAGCCCGGTGATCTTAAAATTTAACTTTTGGGGCTGGAAAGTATTCTTCACTGTCCAATTTTCACCGGCAGCTTCGTTCACGCAGTGCGACGCAAAGATCTGTTCGCGAAAGCCGAAGTTCCCCCTGGCACCTTCGATCAAGTGGAACTCTTTTCCGGGCTGTCGCAGCAAGGCAAGTATCTCTTGAGAGAAATACCCGGTTGTTCTCAGATTCTCGTATTGTTTGATCAATTCACAGGCTTGATTGGTTATCCCATTATCTCTTAACGCGGCTATCTCGGTTTCAAAACCAATCGGGAGGTCGAATCCAAGAGAACGGTTAAGGTAAACCTCAAGCTCGTCCAATGTTGTGCTGGTGTAAGCATCATCTTCATGCTGGCTGGTCTGTATTCCGACCCAGCCTAACTCTTGGGCGAAAAAAGCCTTTTGATAATCCGCCACGTAGCCCCGTATTTTATGATTGTCTAAGTAGGGCTTGACCCCGATGAAGGCGCGGTCATCAGAGTTGCCTCTGGAAATCATGTGCCACTGATAATTTTCTGTAGAGATTGAGGTTTGGATTAAAACCTCTGGCGGAAGGCGCTGGTAAAAAGCCAGGGTGGCGTAATTTCTGGCATACCATTCGATCGGTTGTATCCGTTTCATTCCATCGTGAGAATCCAGATAGACAAAGTCGATCCCCAGCTCGCGTACCAGATAAGCGATTCGATCAGCAATCTCATCACATAAGGCAGAGATAAATTCGGGTAAATATTTATTGTAGAATTCAGGCAAATGATAAAGGGTGGCGGTAACCGGGTGAAGCGAATGTTCAATACGATCTACCTCCATTTCATATAATGAAGAGGAGCCAGATAGCCTGGTAACGGTCAAAATTTCGTTTTCTACTAAAAAATTAAGCTCACCTTTCTTGATAAAAAAATCATATTCAGTTTTCTTCTCAGGTGACAGGTACACATGGATGACCGTGTCATTGGGCTCGATGAGCGATGCCAAACGGATCGGAAGTTCTTTGGCCAGATTCGAACGATGTGGTGGATTCACATAGGGATCATCTTTATCAATTGCAAAGGTAAAGGTGTGCAGGCCGGCCTTAAGTCCGCATAAATGGATCTTATCTACCGCCTTTTTCAGCCCAGATAATTCGTCTGAGCTGCCTGGGAGGGGTGGAAAGTTCGTATCGTTGATCGGATACGAGCCGGCAGACTTGCACCAGCTATACCCGCGAATGAGGATATATTCGATCCCTGCTTTCTGGGCGATATCGATGACATCGTCTACATAATCAGCATTTAGATTGACAAATAGATAGGAAGCCTTCAATTTATGGTGGCATTTCATCCAGATGTGCCCGACAAGAGGATGAGGCAGGTTGAACTGGATCTCCAGGTCACTCATCAACTCCATCCAGTGATCTTTAGGTGTGCCCCAGAGGACCGCTTGGGCTGTCGTAAGTTCTTCGGGCGCTTTGTAAACGGCCGAAGATACGTATTGCCCGCTTGCTTCTGCAGAATTCGCATCAATTTGGGGACACAGGACTGTTGTGGTGACAACAAAGTCATGGGAATAAACGGCGCCAATTATTGGTGAATGGTCGTCCCCAATTAAATGTAATTTGATAAAGTTGAGTTCGAGTAGCTCTTGACCAGCGGGGATTTGGGTGACTTCAAGAACTTTAAAGAGAATATAAGCAGGAAACGTTTTGACGGTCAGTAGGATCTTAATACCCCCTGTGAAGGTAACCGTAAGATTCCCTTCATCTGAGCTAGGTGATGGGGAAAATTCGATCCGCTTGCTTTGATGGTATGTGGTTACCCCACCTGTTTCTGTTCTACAAGTTGCGAATTTTTCCGGTGCCGGTGGGACCAAATTGATACCGCTCGCGTTGATTCTTAGAGCTTTACTCTGCCCCGAAGTGGAGAGGATGTAGGTAATCCAATCATTTTCGAGGATGATCTCGGTTGGGGTAAGGGTGATACCAGTTGACATTTCAACAAACTCCTTGATTAGTTGAAGCACGATTTCGGCAAAAGCCTCATGCAACGTCACCTGGCTCCAGCCATCCTTCCCACAAGGAATAATCGCGGTTAAGAGCCAGCAGGCGAAACAGGCGGTCAGGGCCGACGCTGGCCGCAGATATCTCGATGGCTTCCTTCGCCATACCGACAAATTGCCAGCCCGAATCTTTCCCGTCTTGTTCGTTAAGCCAGAGACTCCCATCGGTGTTCAAGGCGACGATCTTACCCTCTGCTGCTGCGATTTTCACGGCATCGAGCGGTTTCCCGACTTTCTCCCAACTGGAGTCTCTGCCCCCTTGATCGCTTTTCCACAGCGTTTTATCATCATTGAGCGCCCACATCTGCGAATGGTCCATCGAAGGGAATTCAGTCGCGGCCACCTCTGCCGCCGAATTGGGGCGTCCTACTTTCCAGAGTTCCTCGCCGTTGTGATTAAGCGCCCAAAGCTCATGCTGTTGGTTGATCGAATACACCGCGCCAGCTCCGCTGGTTATAGAAATGGCACCGGAGGGTAGGTCGCGAACTTTTGTCCATTGCCCATCCCTTCCGTTTTGATGGTTCACCCACAGGCTTTTATCTGCATTTAATGCATACATACCCCCATCAAAGGATAAGGCAATCTTGCGAGCCAGTAAGGGGGCACCGACTTTGTTCCACCTGACACGCAGCGCCAGGCGCGCTTCTATCCATTTTGCGATATCTGGATGGATCGCATTGTTACTGTCCGGACCGCCCTTTCCAAACACGACCACATAGCGCCCGGCTCTCGGGGCGGATTCTGACCCTTGTGCCACACCGATCAGATGTGGATTACTACTTCCTGACGGCTTCCAAAATAACGGGCTTCCTGAATCACCGGGAATGACCTGGCTATTTCCAAGGACCGATAACATATTCGGTTGTCGTACTCCGAATGATGTAAACGGAAAGTCTCCCGCTGTGCAGGTGGCTGTCTGTCGAAATCGAGGGATAGACGCTCCTGGCACCGCCGGTCCCCAGCCAACCATGCGAAAAGTTTTTCCGACCAGAAATTGATCGGGATTGGTCATTAATCGTGTCAAAGGTATGGCCGGAATCGCAATGCTTGTCGGAACCGAGGTAGCGAGTCCCAACATGACCACATCGTCAAAGCCTGCAATGCAATATTGTGTCGCAGGGATGGTCGCTATCCAATTTGCACTGTCGTTGCCAAATCTAACCTGGATTCCTCCAGGATAGTTGTAGAGTGGGTACCACTGGCCCGGAGTTTCCCAATCTCCACTGGATGGCCCAGGGATTGAAGGAGGTTTAGTTTTATTGATACAATGCCCTGCCGTCAGGACGATACGAGGAGCAATCAGCGTCGCGGTGCAGCCAATTGCCAGTGACACCACCGCGTTGGCTGTAGGGGTGTTTGAATCATTGCTCGAATTTGTCAAAGCCTCGGATATACTGCCGGTACTCATTTCCTATTCCTTTCTGGAAAATCATGCGAAGCACAAACGGCTTATTTCTGATTGAGAATCCCATCGACAAATGACCGGACCTCAGGCAAGTCAACCCGGCTGCTGTAGCCGTTTGCATTGCAGTCGACCGCTCCCACCCAGGAGTTCACCCCGACCACCAGGAGGATTCCATCAGGTGTGGTCCAAAAGGTAGGCCCCCCGGAATCACCGTAACAAATCCCCCCGTTTCCAACTACCGGATTTTGGTTGAAATGCAGCCATTTGGAAGTCAGGGACTGGAATTCCGGGGTGGTGAACATGCGTCCTTTCGATTCCTCCACGACCTGAGCTGGTGGCCAATCCAGCTGCGCCCCATACCCGACAATATTGAAATTCGACGGTGCATGGGTCACTCTGAGCAGCCCCTGTGATTTGAGATCATCCAGGTAACCGACCGGCGCCAGGGATGCCAAAGGTAAAGAGGGGCTTTGAGCAAGAACCACAACCCCGATGTCATTGCTGGCGGTCATGGCGGTGAGTTGCATATCCGGATGGGTGTACATCTCCTTTACTTCCCAGAAACCGGCAGGGGTGGTTGCATCGAGAGGGTCGAAACTGACTTTGATGTTGGCCAATTTGAGCTTTCCAGCAGCAATGTCTCTGGATAGCAGGAATGTACAATGGCCGGCCGTCAAGACTACGCGTTCGCCAATCAAAGCGCCAGAGCAAAA
>JACRAG010000370.1 GCA_016213455.1 Anaerolineae bacterium
CGATTTCGGCGTTGCTGTAACCGCGCGCCATAAACTTGAGCACTTCGCGCTCGCGGTCGGTCAGCTCCTCTTGCGCAGGGGCGCTGGCAGCCGGCTGTTGAATTTTTTGCAGCACCTGGCGGGTGACCGCCGGGTCCAGCGAGCCGTCACCCTGCGCCACCTGGTGAATGGCTTTGACCAGTTCGGTGGGAGTCGAGTCTTTGAGCAGGTAGCCGATTGCGCCGGCGTTCAGAGACGGCAGCACCTTGTCGTTGGTGCTGAAGCTGGTCAGCACCAGGATGTTGCACTCCGGCGCTTCCTGTTTGATGCGGCGGGTGGCCTCGATGCCGTCCATCACCGGCATCATCAGATCCATGAGGATGACAGCCGGGCGCAGGGCTTTGGCCAGCTCGACGGCTTCGGCGCCGTTGCTGGCTTCGCCGACAATTTGCAATCCAGGCTCGGTTTCGAGCATGGCGGCCAGGCCCTTGCGCACCACAATGTGGTCATCGACGATTAACAGGCGGATGGGGTTGCTCAAATGGTCACCTCGACGGTAATACAGGTACCCTGACCGGGCTGGCTTTGAATTTCCAGCCTGGCCTGCAGGCTTTCGGCGCGTTCGCGCATGGTCTTCAGCCCCAACCCGCCTTTGACGATGTGGTCCGGGTCAAAGCCGACGCCGTTGTCTTCAATGCGCATGATCAGGGATTGCCCGCTCTGCACCAGGTGCAGGGTGACAGATTGGGCGCGGGCGTGTTTGATGATATTGTTCAGGGCTTCCTGGGCGATGCCATAAAGCGCTTCTTCGATGGGTTCGTCCAGCGAGGCGTGCACCCGCCATTTGAAGGCGATGTCCAGCCCGACCTGCTCTTCGACCGATTTGAGGCGCTGCGACAGGGCGGCTTGCAGGCCCATCTGCCCCAGGACGGAGGGGCGCAGCTCGAAGATGAGCATGCGCATTTCTTTAAGGGCTTCCTGGGCTGACTCGCCGACATTCTTCAGGTGACGGCGGGCGGCTTCGATTTCGCCTTGATCGAGCTGGCGGTTGGCGGCTTCGGTGTAGAGCGAGATGCCGTACAGCAGCTGGTTGACCGAGTCATGCAGTTCGCGGCTGAGACGGTGGCGCTCTTCCATGATCGCCATTTCCTGCACCTGCCGGTTCAGGCGGGCGTGCTCCACCGCGACAGAGGCCTGGTCGGCAAACAGCTCAATCAGACGCACGTCGTCGGCGCTGAAGCCCTGGGCTTTATTGACCAGTTCCAGCACACCGATGGTGGTCTCCTGCACGCGCAGCGGCACCGCCAGGATGGAAACCGGCAGTTCGGGGTTGTTTTCCTGCCAGGGTGTGTTGTTTTCGATGATGGTTTCGCCGCGGCGCACCGCCAGGCCGATCAAGGACTGGTCGATGGGCGCGCGACCGGTTTTTTCGGGCGCTTCGCCGGTGACGTACATGATGCGCAGCCACAGGTCATTTTCCACCAACGCGATGGAACTGCCGGCGGCGTGCGTCAGGCGGCGGGCTGCTTCGCAGACGATCTGCAGCACTTCGTCCAGCTCCAGCTTTTGCAGCAGCGCCATGGTCACCTGGTGCAGCGATTGGCTCTCTTCCAGCCGGTTTTGCGTCTCGTGATAGAGCACCGCGTTTTCGAGCGCCAGGCCGATGGCGGTGGAAAACCATTCCACCAGGCGCACTTCCTGTGGTTCAAAGGGGTCGGTGCCGGTGCGCCGCACCACCAGCACCATGCCGACGATTTGCTTCTGGTGCAGTACCGGCGCAGCCACCGCGGCGTGCACGGGCAGCATGGTCAGGATGGAGGGTGCAGTGCGCGGATCGGTGGGGGCGTCATTGATCACCATGGTGAGCGGGCGCGCCATCATGCGGTAAGCCAGTACATCCGTTTCAGGATCGATGGGGTTGGCCAGGAACAGGGCGCGTTCGCGTTCGGTCACCGGTCCACCCGCAAGCAGGGGATTGAGCAGGTTGTTCTCTTCGGTGATGTAGATATAGCTGCCGTTCGCGCCCACTGCCGTGGCGAGATCATCCGCCACGGTGCGTAGGGCCTCCTTGAGACCTTCCGTATAGGCGCGGTCAATCACCAGGCTGTCCACGGCTTTTCCAGGTGTGTTGTTGGGGTCGGTCATGCGCTGCATGATGATGCGGGTTATCCTTGCTTCCGATTATACCAAGGTGGGCTTTGCCGCAGTGCAGCCTGTATATCGCAGAACCATGCCTGGAGAACAGGTGGGGGAAACGAGGATGGCTAACGGAAACTGCACATGATTTGTCTACCGGATTGATTGATTTTGTGGGTCCATGTTGCTACAATCCATACCGTATGTCACAAACCATTCTTGTCGAACAACTCAGTAAAACGTATCAGGTGCCGGAACGTGAACCCGGATTTGGCGCTGCCGTACGCAGTTTTTTCAAGCGCAAATACCGCAACGTCGAGGCCGTGCAAAAGGTGTCCTTCAGCATTGAACAGGGCGAGGTGGTCGGTTTTCTCGGACCCAATGGTGCGGGAAAAACCACCACGTTGAAAATGCTTTCAGGGCTGCTGCACCCCACGGCAGGCAAGGCGCAGGTGCTGGGGTATACACCCTGGTCGCGCGACAACGCCTACCTGCAGGCGATGACGCTGGTGATGGGGCAGCGCAACCGCCTGTCCTGGGATATTCCTGCCGCCGACTCCTTCCTGCTCAACCAGGCCATTTACCGC
>JACRAG010000374.1 GCA_016213455.1 Anaerolineae bacterium
CTGATATAAAAGAAGGAAGCTGAGGCAGCCTCGGCCTGATATTCGATGGCATGGCGGTCCGCCAATCGGGCGACATAGTGTTCCACCTGGGTACGATAGGCTGCGAAGAAATCCTCAAAGCTGGCAAAGTCACGCAGGTGACCGGTGGAAACCCCCAGCGGTTGGTGGGTCAATGCGTCGGTCCCGCTTCGCATAGCCATCTCGAGGCATTTGAGCAAGTTGAGCGAGCAGTTGGGGGAACCGAAACTCAGCCCCTCCAGCACGTATTCTCCGCAGCCGTAAGGATAGTAATGTTCAGCTTCTGGCAGGGAAACATTAAAGGCATGCGCCACCGCAGGGATATTGACATCGTCGTTGTACAGCATGGGGAAGGTGCGGCCTTCGCCGACCACGTCCAGTGCTTTTTGCATCAAAGCCGGGTTCATGCCTGTGTAGTGCCGCAGGGTCAACTGCGGTTCGATTTCAATCACGGTGCGGGTGGCTTCCATGGCAACCAGCGCAAAGCGGTCGGCATCGGCTTCGTTCGGTCTGCCCTGCCCACCCAACACCACGCGGCTGTTGAATACGATTTTTCGCGCCGCGATGAGCCGCCAGAGGGACTGCAGCAGGCGCAGACCTTCGGCTTCATCCATGAGCCCCTTTTGAATATCCTGGCAGAACAGGCTGCCGAGATAGACGTCCATTCGCCCGTAGTTGACTACACCCGAAACAAGGGCGTATAGCCAAACCAGCTGGGTGGCTTCCCGGAAGGTGGCGGGCGCACGGCGGGTCAGGTTCTCCAGTGTACGGGCGATGGTCAACAGCTCCGCTTTATGGGTCGGGTCCACCTCGTTTTGGCTCAACTCGACTGCTTGCTGTGCATACACGCGAATGACGTCACCGAGAAGCTGCAGAGAAAGCCGCATGCCCTGATAGAGGCTGGTATCCCGTTTTTCGCGGGCTGCTTTGTCCTCGTACCGGGTGAGTTCGGCGCACAATCCGGGCAGCCCCAGACGAACCAGTTTCCCAAAATCCAGGCAGGCGCCCGCCAGGCGGCCTTCCATGTTGGCGATTGGATTCTCCGTGTCGGCGCGCAGTTCAGCGGGCAGCATGGCATAGAGTTTCCCACGAATGGTGGCTTCACCCGCCCAAAAATCCAGCACGGCGTTCACCGGACGGCGCTCTTCGGCATCCAGGTTCATCTCGTCCATTTGCTGGCGAATGGTATCGCTGTGACAATAGTACCCCGGTCCCCCCGAAGCGAGCTCCAGGCCGAAGCCGACCAGCTTATAAGTAAGGCGTCCCGCGAAGCAATCGCCGGGCTGAATAGGCTGCATTAGCGCGGGATAGAGCACACGCATGCATTCCGCTTCGCGAATGGCAATGGGTTCGTTCTGGAACTTTTGATAGGTTTTGGTGAAGATCAGTTCAAAGTGGAAAGGATGCATATTCTTCAGGGGAGAGAGTCAATTAATTTGGGTTTCCGCCCACAGTGCAGCGCCGATCACGCCGGCGTTATCGCCCAACTGTGTGGTTGTGACCTGGATGCGATCCATGGGAACCATGTGCGAGCGCTCGCGGATGGTGCGCCGCACCGGGTCCATCAGCAGGTCGCCGGCGGCGGTGCCGATGCCTCCGCCAATGAGGATGCGCTGCGGGCTGATCGTCACCATGGTGTTGACCAGCGCAAAGCCCAGGTATTGGCCGGCCTGCTCAAAGATCTCACGAGCAATGGCATCGCCCTGGTGAGCGGCCTGGATGACCACGGCGGGGGTGACTTTGTTCAGGTCACCGCCAATGAGGGAAGCGATCAGGGTGGGCTTGCGCCGGATGACGGCCTGGGCCGCTGCGGCGGCGATGGCAGGGCCAGCTGCCACGGTCTCCAGGCAGCCCTGCGTACCGCAATTGCAGAATTGTCCGGTGGGATCGACCACCTGGTGGCCCAGTTCTCCAGCCGAACCGGAAATACCCAGGTGAAGTTTTCCGTCAATCACCACCCCGCCGCCGATGCCGGTTCCAATGGCGTAACAGGCCAGGGTGGTTGCGCCCCGACCGGCGCCAAATTTCCATTCGCCGAGGGTGATGGCGCGCACGTCATTAATGGGGTGGATCGGGTGACCCACCAGACGGGTCAGTTCATCCCGGAAAGCAAACGCGGGCCAGTCGCCGGGGACATTTGGCACGTTGAGCAGCCGGCCGCTGTTCAGGTCAACATAAGCTGGACAACCGATGCCGCCAACCTGAATATCTTTGCCTTCCGCAAGCACATCACGGGCCAGGCTTGCGATGGCCTGCGTGACCGCAAGCGGACCGTCCAGTGCGGGCGTAGGCTGGCGGGCGGAATGCAGGATCGTACCGCTGATGGTATCCACCAGCGCTGCGCGCAATGAGGTGCCGCCGAAGTCGATCCCGAGGGTAATCATTTGCTTCAGGCAGCCGATTTTCGTTGGATCAGTTCATCGAGAATGACCGCTGTGGCTGTGGCGCCCGAACGGGTGCAGCCGACTTCGATGACATCCAGCAGGGCGTCCAGAGTGCGCACACCGCCGGCAGCTTTTACCTGCACTTTGGGGCTGACCGTGGCGCGCATCAGCTTGAGGTCGTCCAGGGTCGCGCCGCTGGGAGCAAAACCTGTGGAGGTCTTGACCCAGTCCGCGCCGGCTTCTTCGCATAACTGGCAGGCTTTGACCTTCAGTTCGTCCGTCAGGTAGGCGTTCTCCAGGATGACTTTCACTTTGGCGCCGCGGTCGTTGGCGACATCACATACAGCTTTGATATCCTCGCGCACAACATCAAAATTACCCGAGCGCAGTTCGCCGATATTGAGCACCATGTCCAGTTCGACGGCGCCGTTGGCGATGGCATCCTGCGCCTCGAACACTTTGGAAGCCGTGGTGGCGCCGCCATGCGGGAAGCCGATCACGGTGGAAACCAGCACATCCGAGCCTTCGAGCAGCTTTTTTACCAGAGGCACATAGTAAGGTTTCACACACACCGAAGCGACATGATACTTCATGGCAACTTCGCAACCCGCGACGATTTCGGCTTCGGTCATTTCAGGTTTCAACAGCGAGTGGTCAATCACCTTGGCAACCTGTTCAACGCTGATGGTATCGAGTTTCATTTTTCCTCCAAAAAAGGTAAACCGCTGAAATTTTCAGCGATGTTTTTTCCAATCCCACGGGAAGAGGGAAGGACTTTGTTTTTAATTTTCGGATAGGTTCATATCAATTCAAGAGGCTGGGAACCTTCACAATTATATCGAAAAAAGGCTGAAAATCGACCAGGATTCCGGTTTGATTTATACCAACGTTAGGTTGTCACGCTTGGGATCCAGCAGATTGTACCCGACATCATTGCGTTCGTTGCCCCACAGATGTTCCCCAAATGGGGCATAGACGCTGTCCGTACGAAGCCATACAATGCAATCTAGCCCCATCCTCAGAGGTTCATGAAAGCCTGGGCGGACTGATCTTTATTGATGGTATGTTAAAATGAGACCAAACCATAGCCTATTCATTTCCTCGTCC
>JACRAG010000371.1 GCA_016213455.1 Anaerolineae bacterium
CTATGCCTATTTTGTGGCTGCGGCAGCCAGCGCTGCCAGCCCGTTGTGCGGACCGTGGCTGGCGCGTCTCTTTAAAGCGCCAGCAAATACCCTGCGCGGAATTGCTCTGGCTAAATTGTCGGACTCTGTGGTCACGGTGGGGGTGATCTTCTTTCTGGTCTTCCTGATCGGCATCCGGCCAGGCGAGGTTTTCCTGCAGTGGGGTAATTTGACGGTCGGGTTGGTGGTGGGGTTGAGCGCATTTGCGGTTTTTGCCAGCCTGGCCTACCGCCAGTACGCGACTTTTGGCCTGGGCGACGGTGTGCTGCGGTCGCTGCTGCCCTGGATTCTGGTATTTGTCTTCTCCAATGCTTTCATGGAAGAACTCTGGATGCGGGGTATCTTTTTGGGGCTGCTTGACGCGCTGATGGGACCCTGGGGAGCGCTGGTGGCGACCTCGCTGGTGTTCACCGCGGCGCACCTGGGCGTCACCTATATGACCGGCGCAGAGAAGCTGCGTTTTTTGTTCATCCTGCTGCCGCTGGCGCTGGCCTGGGGATTTTTGATGCAGTGGACGGGAAGCCTGCTGGGGTCCACCCTGTTCCATGCGGGCGGCGACTTGTTGATCATCAACGGGTTTGTCGGCGCGCTTTACGGTAAACCTGCCGAACAGACCGCCCAGCCCAGCCCGGCCTGAACGTTTTTTTTCTGCAGTATTCCGCAGGAGATAGAAATCTGGTATTCTAGAAGCTATGAAAATCCCTGATTACTGGCTTAACCGTCCTCCCTCCAAGCTGGATGACCAGACTCGTGAGGCATTTCATGCGCTTTGGGAAGCGCAGGTTGCTCCGGGTGGCAACCGTGAGGTGGAATACACGCTGACAGCGCCGCGCTGGCAGTTCCTGTGCTACCTGACGGACCACCTGGGTGTCGCCGTGCATGGTTCGGCTGCCACCGATATTGCGGTTTTCGAGCCGCGCCAGTCCAAGGATGAGAACCCCTTTGGCAACCAGAAGGCGGTTTATGCCGCAGCTGACGGGTTGTGGGCGATGTTTTACGCCATCCTTGACCGGAAGCGTTTCCCGATGTCACTCAACAATGCCTGTGTGCGTCTGTCCGACCGCAGTGGACAGATGAGTGACCCGATGTATGTCTTCTCGATCAGCAAGGCGGCGCTGGTGCAGCAGCCCTGGGCTAGAGGAATGGTGTATATATTGCCGATGGATACCTTTGTGCGCCAGCCGGCCCTTCCTTTTGGTGAGATGGAAGTGCATGTGCCGCAGCTGGCCAGCCTGGAACCGGTGACGCCACTGGCGCGGCTGGCGGTGTGGCCGGAGGATTTTCCCTTTCTCCATACCATTCGCGGACACGACGACGCACGCTGGCAGGAATACGTCACCGCCTTGAACACTGCAGGCCCATGGCCGGATGATTGAGACCGGATCGCCATCCCTGGAAGACTGGCTGGACGGGCTGGCGCAGGGGGTTGTCTTCAACGGTGACGTCGCCGCAGATGCGGCGGCGCTGCTGCTGCGCCACGGGCGCGAACATACGCTGGCGCACTGCGCGCGGGTGGCAGGCGAGGCGCGCCGCCTTGCAGAACGCTGGGGGGTGAACGCAGCGGCGGCGGAGACCGCCGGCTGGCTGCATGATATCAGCGCGGTGGTGCCTCCCAATCAGCGATTGTGGGCTGCGGAGCAGGCCGGTCTGGAAGTCCTTCCGGAAGAGCGGCAAGTGCCGGCAATCCTGCACCAGAAACTCTCAGTGGTGCTTGCCAAAACTTTGTTCTCGGTCAGCGACCCGGCGGTATTGAGCGCCATTGGCTGCCATACCACCTTGAAAGCCGGCGCTTCTGCATTCGATCAGGTTGTATTTCTATCAGACAAACTGGTCTGGGATCAGTCGGGAGATCCACCTTACCAGGCAGCGCTGCGCGCGGCGCTTGAACACTCACTGGAGGCGGCATCCCTGGTTTTCCTGAACTACCTGTGGTCGCAGCGCGACCAGCTGCCGGTGCTGCACCCATGGACTGCGGCAGCCTATGCTGATCTGATGCAGCGGTGAGAGAATCCCCGATTAACCGAACCACAACCCCAACAGGAAAGCCAGCACGCCCAGGCTCATGCCCATATACACACCGCGCATGGCGTGCCGGCCGGCTTGCGGAGAGGGTGCACGCCACAGGCGATAGCTGAAGAAAACAATCAGCGAGTCGGTGATCAGGAAGATTACCAGGTATGTCGTGCCCAGCCAGCCCATCCAGACCGGTACCAGGCTGAGCGGGATGACCAGGCTCCACAGTCCGATCGCGAGAGTCAGGGCAAAGCGCCGCCCCATCAGCAGCGGGATGGAGCGCGTGCCGCGCTTTTTGTCGCCTTCCATGTCCATTGTGTCCCCGGCGATTTCCTCGCCCAGGTCGATCAGAAAAGCGATGCCGGCGAAGGTCCACACCAACCCGTTCCAGGGCTCCTGCACGGTCATTGCGCCAAAGATGAAGGTGAATGCCACCGAGACCGCCACCATCAGGTTGCCGGGCAGTCCCGATTCTTTAAATCGCCAGTTGTAGAGAAAGCCGATTACCCAGAAGAGTAAGCCGACTGCCAGGATATCGACGCCCAGCGCCAGGGCTGCGCCCAGGCCAACCAGGCTGGTGATCGCGGTCAGCACAATCACATCCCGCGGGGTGACCCTGCCGGAAGGCAGCGGGCGCTGCGGGTGGTTCACCCGGTCCACTTCATAATCAAACAGGTCGTTGAGGATCAAGGCTGAGGCGGAGATGGTAAAGACGCTGAGAAAGCCGAGGATCGCCACTGGCACAGGGGGGACGCGCCCACCCGCCAGAACCTGCCCCATCAACACGCACACCCCGGCTGCCGCCGGTAATTCAGGGCGGAACAGGCCGATTAAACCGCGGATTTTTTGAGAGAACATAGTACGATTATAGACTGGATCGAAAAGAACGATCCCCGAAGCAATGGATTTTGTGTGGAAATCCAACCGATACTCGTGAACCGGCTGGCATTGGGAGGCGAGCGATGGATGTGATCAACCTGGAACAAAAATTTGGCCTTTTCGCGGAGCGCTGGAGCCCGCGCATTGTAGCAGAATTGAATGAATCCTTTGTAAAACTGGCCAAACTGCAGGGCGAATTTGTCTGGCACCAGCATGAGAACGAGGATGAGCTGTTTCTGGTGGTGAAAGGGCGCCTGCTGATCAAACTGCGCGACCGGGATGTGTGGCTTGGAGAGGGTGAGATGGTGGTGATTCCACGCGGTGTGGAGCACTGTCCTGTTGCGGAGGAGGAAGTGCATGTGCTGCTGCTGGAACCCAAAAGCACACGCAACACTGGAGATGTGCTGAACGAGCGCACGGTGGCAGCGCAGTGGATTTAAGGAATGATTGTGTGAAGCTTCGCTGCTCTTCTCTGGAAGACTCTTCTTTCTCCTGAATGGTATTCAGCGCAGGGTAAACGATTGCAGCACGCAAGCTGCTCCGCCTTTCGTCACGTAGAATTCCCAGTTGTTTTGTAGAAAAGTAATTTCGGATGTGGTTTCACTGGTCTTAACCTGATAAAGATTGGCCCACACCTTTTCATAGCGTAGTTGTTCATCGCCGCTGCCCAGGGTGACACCGCCGGCATCGAAGACGATGGACAGCTCGACTATCGGGTTTGCCAGTGCGCTGTCGCATACACAATCTGCGCCGAGGATCTGGCAGGTAACGGAATAAGTATGTGTCCCCTCATGTATCTTCTCTTCAGGTGTCAAATCATTACGCCCGGCGCCCGGCAGCATGGTGACAGTTGGACGGCGCGTCACTTCTGCCAGGACCGGCGAAGGAGTAGAGGTTTCACTGGTCGGGTAGGGTGTCCAGGTGGCGAACGGCGTGCGCGTGGAAGTGCGATATCGTGTTGGCGTTAAAGTGGCATTGGGTGTTGAAGAACCAGCTGGCATTTGGGGAAAATATTTAAGATAACGGTCGTTCGTCATCAACATCATCATGGCTGGATCCCGTTCTGCGATGCGTTGGTCCATAGTTTTTTCTTGAACCGCCCGACCGGTTGAATCTAATATA
The DNA here is from genome assembly GCA_016213455.1 of Anaerolineae bacterium. Taxonomy (GTDB): domain Bacteria; phylum Chloroflexota; class Anaerolineae; order Anaerolineales; family Anaerolineaceae; genus Anaerolinea. The sequence goes on from JACRAG010000371.1 coordinate 4,054, forward strand.
ATCGATTGGCCCGCCGGCAATGTCAAGCTGCCGCCAGCACTGTTAACAAAAGCCTTGTCCTGAACACAGGTGACAATCGCACTATCAGTTTGACTGTCCATGGTAACCAGCATGGCTGAGCCTTGGATGACTGCGATGGTTTCATTGGGGAGACTGATTTCTATATAGCCTGCCCCCAGCGTTTGCTCGGCGACAACCAGAATGCTTCCGTTTTGCAGGTTCAGGCGAGTGGTGGTGAGATCGGATGTGGAAGATAGTTTCTCCGCGGTCAGGCTGGCCTGGGGACCGAGGACGAGCAGGCTGCGCGTGTCACGCAGTTCGGCGAAGGATTTCTCCCCGATGGTGCGGATTTGATCGCCGGGGTATACAGATTGACTATCTTGCAGTGGTTGATAGCTGTTTTTTCCGGCGGGCTGGATTTCAACCTGCCCACCAATCGCACTCACCTCCAGCGATAACCCATCCATTGTCGGAGTGGCATTCTGACAGGCGTTGACACAGAAAATGATTGTCAACATCAACTTGAGCAATCCTTTGTGTCGCATTTCCCCTCCTCTACAATAGCAGAAAGAGATCCCTCGTTAAAATTCTAGCATCTTTGTGCGTTTTTTCACCAATCCCTTTCATTGCGTTTACACTCGCTGAATGTGTTCAAAACCTTCGACAAGATATTGTTGGGGTCAACGAAACACTGTATTATTTCGATATCGAATATTTGGATATCGAGAAAACAACTATGCCCACTCATCTGTCCGGAACACCCCAGGAAATCCGCGCTTTGGATACTTTCATCAAGCTGACCCGCTGCACCCAGGCGCTGCAGGCCCGGTTGTCTGATCGCGCGTCGATCGACGACCTGACCCCCTCGCAGTTTGCCGTGCTCGAGGCGCTGTATCACCTGGGATCGTTGACCCAGGGTGAGGTGAGCGCCAAGCTGCTCAAGAGCGTCAGCAACATCACAACTGTGATTGACAATCTGGAGCGCGAGCAGTATGTGCGCCGCGAACGCTGCGCGCAGGACCGCCGGGTGATTCACGTGCATTTGACCGAATCCGGCAGGGCCAAAATCGAGGCGGTGCTGCCCCGTCACGTCGCCGCGCTGGTGGCGGAAATGGACGTTCTCTCGGACAGTGAGTTGGAGACGCTGGGTGTGCTTTGCCGCAAATTAGGCAAAGGAAAGGAAGGTGCAGAATGAGCGTGAACGGAGCGCAGCAGGTGATCACCGGCGCGGTGACCGCCTGGGAAGGGGTGACGGTTCAACCGCACCGCTTTGGCGGTGTGGAATATGTGATTGGCAAGCGTGAGATTGGGCACATCCACGGCGACCATCTGGTGGATATCCCTTTCCCGCGCAAAGTGCGCGACGAAGTGGTGCAGGCGGGGCGGGCGCA
>JACRAG010000372.1 GCA_016213455.1 Anaerolineae bacterium
TAAGCCGGAGAAAGGAACTCGAGTTCCTTCTCCGTCTGAACGATTTCTAAGCATGAACCTGAATTGATCAGGGTACAGTTAATCAAGCGTTAATCACCCCGGGTCATTTAAATCCATTTCTGAATGGGGCCAACCTTGTCGGTTTCGGCAGCATAAGGCATCTGGATGGTGGCGTAGTCTTTCATTTCCACATACACCCGGCCTTTGGCATCCACCACGCGCGCGTCAAAGATCATTTGCTGGTTCTCCTGCATGCGCGGTGTCACCTCGGCATAGATCGGCGTGCCGTTCACCTCGTTGTGATAAACTGACAGGCTTCCAATCGACCCGGGCAGCGCCATGGTGCCGGTGTGACCAACCTCCCACACGCCCGCGGTTTGCAGGCACAACTCCACCAGCACCGGTGACATGGACAGATTCTGTTCTACCGAAGTGAAGTTGGGCAGGTTGGGGTTCAGCTTACCCAGCAACACGCTGCCTGTTTTCTGCACCGCTTCCAACACCTGGAAAGCCGGTCCATGGAAGTAAAGCGTGTAAATTTCTTCCGCATTTAGCTTGGCATGTCCGTTCCAGTGCGGAATCTCGGCGGTGAATTTTTCTTCCAGCACCTGTTCGACGGGTACGAGATATACCTTGGCGGAGAAGTGCTGTGTAACCTCAGGATCGCGCCCGAGACGCGCCAGGCTGGACTCGAGGCTGGCATACGCCACCATTTGTCCGTTTTCCAACACGCCGCGCGCTTTCCAGGTCACCCGGCGCGCCTGGTTCTTGTAGAACTTGAACGGCGTCTTGAACTGGATATCTTCCAGCCGCGAAACCTTTAAGCTGCCTTTGGGTGAAGCCAGGGTCGATGCGATATGCCGCGCAGCAGTGGATAATCCCTCAATCCCCATCACACCCGGCAGCAAAGGCGTGCCGTTCATGGTGTGATCTTTCAGGAAAGGTTCGCTTTCCGGGTCGAGATCCGCTTCGAGGATGACGCCATCTTCGACGGTAAAACCGGTCGCGCGCGTCAGCATGATATGAATCGGGTGTCCTTCAGTCAAGGCCTGGTTGGCCTTTTCCAGATCCAACCCAACGTTCGCACTGTCAGCTTCCATCACACCCAGCGCACCTGAAATGACAATCTCACCACGGGTGCCGGCTAAAAGCTCCTTACGAACCACCGGCGCGGCTTCGGCAGGGTGCATCAGCTCGATCCCGGCGCGTTTCATCAATTCCGGGATATACCCGCGGCTGGCCATGCCAACCTCGGCCCAGGCGCCCCAATCGATGGAAACCACGCGCATGCCGCCATCCTGACGGGACAGCGCGACCGCAAATTTATTCAACAGATCATTGGCGGCGGCGTAGTCTGTCTGACCTGTGTTGCCAAAACGGCCGGCAACCGAGGAGAAGAAAGCCACAGCCTTGGGAAGCCGCTGAACCGCCTGCATGGCTTTATACAGGTTGTAGAATCCACTGGCTTTCACCGCCACCGTCTGAATAAATTCTTCATCCGGTTTGGTTTCCACCTTGCGACTGCGTTCTAATCCGGCAGCGTGCACCAACACATCCACCCGGCCTGATTTTTCCACGATTGTTTGGATGGTCTGCGCACAATCTTCCATGCGAGTCACATCGCAAATCACGTAATTCACCTCGGCTCCAGCTTTGCGACCGGCGGCGATGGTTTCCATCGTGGCAGCAGCCCGTTCCAGCGCAGCGATCTTCTGATCCACCGCGGCAGGCGTCGCCTTCTCACCTTTTTCTTTCAAACGGCGACCCATATCCGCCTTGAAGGCGTTCCGATCGGCACGCAGCGCGACCAGGTCATGGTCGTTTTCATCCGGCAAGGGTGTGCGCCCCAGCAGATAATACGTCCCGCCCAGGTTACGGGCCATGTCCAACACCACTGGCGCGGTGATTCCGCCGCTTCCGCCGCTGACCACCACCACCGGGTTGGTGGGTAGCGCCTCTCCAGTCTCTGCAACTTCCTGTTCCATAAGGCCCAGGCTGAAGCGATATCCGTTCCTGACACCCACTTCCGCCAGCGAAGGGTCGGCGAGTGTCTCTGTCATCAAATGTGCCGCAATATCGGCAGCTCCGGCTGAGGCGTCAAAATCGACCACCTTGACCAACGTGTCAGGCCGTTCGCGCGAGAGCGCTTTGGTGAAGCCGTTGATCGCCCCGCCGAATGGGTTCGGGTTGACTGTGTCATCCGTCCCGAACAATCCTCCCATGCGGGTGGCGCTGACCAGGAAAGGCTCACCATTCATCGCCTTGACCAGTTGGAACAGGCTCAGACCATGTTTATTGATCTGGGTTTCCCATTCCTGCTGAGTAAGCTCGTCCAACGCAGGCGCGGCATCCAGCCCGCACAGGTAATACACACCCGTCACTGCGCCCTGGCTGGCAAATTCCACCGCTTTGGCCGTCAATTCCGGTTGGTCTTTGACTGGCACCAGCAGCACCTGCGCTTTCCGAGCACGCAGCTTGCGCGCCAGCGCATCACCAACCTTGCCAGAGTCGGCCACGATGATCACCCGGCTGCTGCTGTCCAGCGTTACCTTGCTGGGGCTGCACAGGTCCAGGCGCGGGCGCATCACCGGTATGGTCACCCGCCGGCGGATGGTTTGCTCAGTGGGGGTTTCAAGCAGCATTTCCAGCCGCCCGGGTTGTTCAACCACCACTGTCTCAGCAGCAGCCTGGGGTTCAGTCAATACCACTTTCGCCTCAAGCGCTTCCGTCATGAAGCCGATCACCTTGGTCAGGGTGTTGTAATCCGACAGGCGTAAATCTTCTCGGCGGGGAATACCATAATGGGTGCGGATGGTTGCGAACAATTCCGCCTGCTTCACGGTATCGATGCCCAGGTCGGCTTCGAGGTCCAGCTCCAGGTCGAGCATTTCCACCGGATATCCGGTCTTTTCTGCGA
>JACRAG010000375.1 GCA_016213455.1 Anaerolineae bacterium
GATGTTTTTTCCGTGTTGAACCGTTTCGCAATCACTTCCTGATCCACCGGCAGGCTGTATAAGCGCACACCGGTGGCGTTGTAGATGGCGTTGGTAATGGCTGGAACGGTCGGGATGATCACGATTTCGCCGACGCCCTTGGCGCCAAAAGGTCCATCTTCAGTCGGGTGTTCCACTACAAAGTTGGTGATTTCCGGGGCATGAACGATCGACGGAATTCGGTACTTGGCCAACCGATCTGTAATCACTTTGCCATCTTCGGTATAAAACCCTTCAGTTAGCGTATGTCCAACCCCCATCACCACACCGCCTTCGATCTGACCTTGCAAACCCAGCGGGTTGATCGCAAAGCCCACATCATTCGCTGTAATCACACGCAGCACCCTGGTTTCACCGGTCAACACATTGACTTCCACCTCGGCAGCCTGCGCAGCGAACGAAAAGGCGAAATGCATGTCGCCGCCCTGTCCCAATGGTCTCGTCATGGGTGCCCAATAGGTGTAGGAAGCCATCGGCGAACGCCCGTCCAGCGAGAGAATCTCGGCTACTTTGGCCATGCTGATTTTTTGATCGCCGACCTGCGCCAACCCCTCGACAAACCGGATCGAATCGGGCGAGACGTCGAAATGCTCTGAAAGGTGGCTGGTAATTAATTCACCCAATGCGCGGGCAGCATGGCGAACTGCGTTTCCGGTCACAAAAGTCTGGCGCGAGGCCGTCGTCGGTCCGCCATCCGGTGTGAGATCGGTGTCAGAGAGCAATACATGCACCACCTCGGCAGGCTGGCCCAGCACCTCGGCTGCGATCAAGCGCAGCACCGTCGGCAAGCCCTGCCCCAATTCAGCCGATGATGTGCGTACATGGAATGTGCCATCTTTTCGCAGTTCAACTTCTGCGCCGGCTTTGTCGGGCGCACCACCGCCCAGACCAGTGTTCTTGTAAGCCACCGCAAAGCCCCAGGCTTTTCGCAAGTGTGGTCGCTGCGGGTCGATCACAGGCTTGAACGGGTGCGCGCCGCCCAAACGACGCATCTCACCGTCCACCTTCTCAATACACTCAAGCAAACCCACGCTGCTGCGCAGCGTCTGCCCCGTATTGGTGATGCTGCCGACGCGCAGCGCATTGATCTTGCGCAGTTCGACCGGGTCCATCGCCAGGCGCTCTGCCAGCAAATCCATCATGGTTTCCACGGCAAATGCAGATTGCAGCACCCCAAATCCCCGAAAAGCGCCAGCTGGTGGGTTGTTGGTATACATGGCGTAGCAATCCGCTTTCACATGCTCCGCCTCATAAGGCCCGGACGAATGCGTTGTGGCACGAGTCATCACCTTCTCACCCAAAGACGCATAAGCGCCCGAGTCGCCGTACAGTTCGGTTTCGACCGCCACCAGCTTGCCATCTTCATGCGCACCAATCTTTACCCGGATCTGCGTGGCATGGCGTTTCGGGTGGACGATCAGCGATTCCTGGCGGTCGAAGAGCAGCTTCACCGGAAGCCCGGTTTTCTGAGATAGCAGGGCTGCGTGAATTTGTCCGGCAATATCTTCTTTACCGCCAAAACCGCCGCCAATCAACATGCCAATGATGTGCACCCGTTCCTCAGACACGCCCAGCGCCTTGGCAACCTGGCTGCGGTCCGAATATGGGATCTGAGACCCGACATAAATTTCCATCCGTCCTTCGGGTGTCGGAACTGCGACCGAGCATTCCGGCTCGATGAACGCATGATCATGCATGGGCGTATGGAATACTTGCTCAAGTAAGATCTCAGCCTGCTGGAAGCCCTGCTCCACATCGCCCTTACGGACTTTGATATGCTTCAACAAATTGCCCGATTCATGGATCAAAGGTGCATCGTCTTGCCGTGCCACCACCGGATCGGTGATCGCCAGAGTCGGCTCAATCTCCACCTCAATCAAATCTAGTGCTTCGCTGGCAATCTCCCGGCTGTCTGCCGCGACAATCGCGATCGCGTCGCCCACGGTGCGTACTTTCTCGTCAATACCAACCAGGATTGGCCAATCGAAGACCACTAGACCGTGCAATTTTTCCGCCGGTAAGTCCCGGGCAGTCATCACAGCCCGAACGCCAGCCAGTTGTTCCGCGCGGCTGGTATCAATGCGCCGAACAATACCACTGGCAATCCCGGCGCGTTTGACCCTGGCATGCAACATTCCATCAAAATGCAGGTCATCCGTATAGATGGCTGCCCCGGTCACTTTATCCACTGCGTCTGGACGCTGGTGGGATTTGCCAACGACATTTAATGGTTTGGCTGCTTCCAGTTTCTCCGGTCCCTTCACAGGCTCGCCGGTTCGAATGGACTCAGCCGCGGATTTGATCGAATCGATGATCGCGTGGTATCCACCGCAACGGCACAGGGTGTCCTTCAACGCATGCTTGATTTCATCATCGCTGGGGTCGCTGTTCTTTTGCAGCAGCTCGTAAGCGGTCATGATTTGGCCCGGAATGCAAAAGCCGCACTGCACCGCACCAAACGCGACAAAAGCTTGCTGCAACGGGTGCAACAAGCGCTCATCCGGTGTCTTCCCCGGTGTCGCCAACCCTTCGATGGTCACAATGGATCGACCGTGCGCGCGGGCAGCCGGAACTGAACAGGATAATACCGCCTTTCCATCCATCAAGACCGTGCACGCGCCGCATTCCGACTCGTTGCAGCCAATCTTTGTTCCGGTCAGGCCAAGGCGATAGCGGAGCATGTCCGAGAGCATCTCACCGGGTTGAGCCGGGAGAGCATAATCCACACCATTAACATTGATTTGTAGCATACCGTTATTCATGGACTTCGTCCTCAAATGTGCGTTCCCAGGCAGTGGTTATTACATCACGGAATAAAACACCGGCGACATGATGGCGATACTCGGCAGTAGCCCGGTAAGGGCTGGTGCGGAATCGCATGCTGGAGTTCATCAAGTTGATTGCCGCGTCCAGGTTAGCCTGGTTAAACATGACACCGGTCAAGAAATTTTCTACGGCTCCGGCGCGCTGCGGCGTGGGGCCTGCCGGTCCAACAGCAATCCGGATGGCAGCAATGCGGTTTTCCTCACGTCTGATCCAAA
>JACRAG010000379.1 GCA_016213455.1 Anaerolineae bacterium
CGAGGGTGCCTTCGGGCAGGGCCGCGAAAGCGTCATTGGTGGGGGCGAAGACCGTGAAGGGGCCTTTTCCTTTGAGGGTGTCCACCAGGCCAGCAGCCTGAATGGCGGCAGCCAGCGTGCTGAACTGCTCACCCGCCAGGGCGGTGTCTACAATGTCAGCCGGGGGCAGGATCACGCTGTCGATGACATGGATCACGCCGTTGGAGGCGGCCACATCGGTGATGATCACCTGGGCGTCATTGATGAAGACCTTGTCGCCGTCAACTTTGATGGCAACCGTGGCGCCGAGGACAGTTTCAGCTTCTTTGAGCATGACCACATCCGCAGCCATTACATTGCCGGCTACGACATGGTAGGTCAGGATATCAACGAGCTGTTGTTTGTTCTCAGGCTTGAGCAATTCTTCCACCGTGCCGGCGGGAAGTTTGGCGAAGGCATCATCGGTGGGGGCGAAAACCGTGAAGGGACCGTCACCTTTCAAGGTGTCTACGAGGCCGGCTGCTTCAAGAGCGGCGGCAAGGGTGGTGAAACGACCATCCGCAACAGCAACATCAACGATGGTCTGCGGGGCCGGGGTGGGTGTGGGGGCCGGAGTGGCGGTAGGGGCTACCGTGGGGGCCGGAGTCGGTGTGGCGGCTGGGGCGCAAGCTGCGAGTACCAGTGCCAAGATAACCATTAATGAGAAAAACTTAAACCTTTTCATCTCTTCTCCTATACTGATATTAGGTTTGTATTACGTTGTTATTATCAGGGCAATACAAACTTTAGACAACCCGCAACATTGTATATGTATAATGTTTGTCTATACTTATGAGAGGCTTCTCATGTGGTTAATGGCGGGATTAATCATGAGTAATACGCAGATTAAAAAACTGCCTCATACGGACCTCAAATATTCCGATAGCATGTTGGCTCGCAAGCCTTGAGGCGGGTGTTGGGCCATCTTTATGTTATCTTGAGATGAAAACCCTCGATACTCCGTAGAATAATCATGGATGGCGAACGAAAGCGGTCACACCAGACCGAAGGTGCGACAGGAACCTGGACAGCCATTATTGCGAACCCCCCAGCTTTTTGGGGGTGAGAAATCGCGATTGTGATTAATAAAGGAGTGGAACGATGACAACCAATGGTACGGTCGTGATGGAACAGAAGCGCAACCCCGGCTGCCTGCTGCAGCTGCTGTGGTTTGCCTTCATCGGTGTGTGGTTGGGTCAGGCCTGGATGATTGTGGCCTGGATATTGATGCTTACCATCATCGGCATCCCGTTGGGGATTGCCATGCTGAATATGCTGCCCAAGGTGATTGCGCTGCGCGAACCGACCCACCAGGTGCGCATGGTCAAAGGCGCGGACGGGCGTATGCATCTGGTGGAAGTGGACAAGCCGCAGGTGAACTTCCTGCTGCGCGCGATTTACTTCCTGCTGGTCGGCTGGTGGTTCTCGGCATTGTGGATGGAAGCGGCTTACCTGCTCACCGCCACCGTGATCGGCATTCCGCTGGGATTCTGGATGTTCGACCGCGTGCCGGCAGTGCTGACGCTGCGCCGCGACTGAGCTTGGATTGATTAAACAAAGCACATGGGATCGTTCGTCTGAACGGTCCCACATGTTTTTAACCGCGATGGCGATGCGTCAGGTCAATTGCCGATATAAACGAGGCGGTAGATGCGGTGTTTCTGGTCGTCGGAGATGAACATTTCGCCTTTGGGGGAGGCGACCACATCTGCGGGGCGTCCGTAGGTGGTGGCATCACCGCATTTGGTGTTGGGCGCGCGGAAACCGCCCACCAATGTGCTGCTGCCGGTAATCTGCCCGTTGTTGATTTCAATGCGTTCCACCTTGCAGTCGCGGTAATTGGCGGGGTTGTTGGTGTTCCACGAGCCATGCAGCGCCTGGTAGAGGTCGTCGCGGTATTCGGCGGGCCAATAACTGGCGGGGCCCCAACCCATGCCGATGGGCGCGGCGTGCGCCGGCGCAGTGAACAGCGCCGGAATGGCATCGGCGCAGGTGAAGCCGTTGGGCAGCGCCATGCGCGTATCGCGTACCTCATTCTGCGTGGGCTGGTTGAGCCCGTTGACCGGCGTGTAGCAGTAGGGCCAGCCGTGGCTCAAGCCTTTGGCGACCGGGATGACCAGTTCTTCGGGCGGGAGCGTGTCGGGCTGACCGTTGTTGTCCAGGATGTTATCTGATCCGTGCGATGAGGCCCACAACGTGCCGCCGGGTGTCCAGGTGAAATCCACACTGTTGCGCAGGCCGTATGCCCACACCGGGCGCAGGTTAACATCGCCGCTGCCGGCGAAGGGGTTGTCGGCAGGAATCGTGCCGTCCGGATTGAAGCGCAGCATGGCAGCGCGGCGCGGGTCGAATCCGGCGGTGGCATGCAACCCGCCCTCGTCGCAGATGTTGCAGCTGGACCCGACGGTCACATACAGCTTGCCATCTGGGCCAAAGTGCAGCGTGCGTGTGGAATGGCCCTGTGGTCCGGGCAGGGGAATGGAGAACCCGGCGTCGAAGGTGTATACGCCGTTGCCGTCGAGGTCATTGGCGCGGCGGATTTTGTCATTTTCTGACACATACAGGTAGTTGTTGTACCATTCAAAGCTGTGCGGGCCTGA
>JACRAG010000377.1 GCA_016213455.1 Anaerolineae bacterium
AACGTCGCCGAATTCAACCAGTTCCTGCGCCTTGACCGGCCCGGTTGGAGAGCCAAACTGTCCGCCAAGCAAAGCCCGGATGCAGGCAGCGATGATCAGGCGCAGCAATTTTGGCATGCAGCATTCCCCCTATCTGCTTTCCGCAGAATCGTCTTCCTCTTCATCCAGATCGTCGAGATCTTCATCTTCTTCCGCAGACGCGTCAGGCGTATCATCGACCAGGCTTTCATCTTCGAGGTCGATATCGAACAGATTCAATTCCTGGCCCGTCTCGGTGAGCAGCAAATTGTCGATGGCGTTTTCCAGGATCTCCGCTTCCTCTTCGTCCTCTGTCTCATCCGCCAGTTTCTCCAGGGTTTCGCGCACTTGCTCTCCACCAATTTGCGATAGAGACCAGATGGCGGCGTAACGGATTTCCGGGTCGGCGGCTTCTTCTTCGAGGATATCCATCAAGGCGCGGCGTGATGAGTCCAGCGCCAATTCGCCGGCTGCGCGTACGGCTTCGAGCTGCACGTTGGATTTGGGGTGGTTGAGCATGCGCTTAACCTGCGGTTCCCAGCGGGCATTGTAGGAGCGCCCCATGGCAAACAGGGCGGAGGCGATCCATTCCGGCTCTTCGCGCCGGTAAGCCTGTTCAATCAGGGCTTCCATCTCCGGCCGGCTGGAGAAACCCATGGCTTCCAACGCGCGCCGGCGCACCAGCGGATCGTCATCGCCGTGGATCACGTTGAGCAACGCGGCCTCGATGTTGTGCAGAGTCTCCTGGTCCAGTTCCTCCAGTTCGCCTTCGTAAACGAAGCGCCCCAGGTTGGACGCGGCAGCAGCCCGCACCTGGCTGGCGGGATCATTCACCAGCATGTCCATCAATTTGCCGATCAGTTTTTTCGATCCGGTCTCCCAGATGATCCCTAGCGCCGAAACCCGCACGGCTGGTTCGGGGTCATCCAAAACCGATGAGGCAAATTGGTCAAACAGCACCAACATGTCGGTGTCGTTCAACTCGTCCAGGTCTTCCATCAGGGCGATCCGCCGGGTGGTGTTGACTTTCGGCCAGGCTGCGACCACTGCTCTCAACTCGCTGCCCTCCAGGTCGGAGAAGCGGCGCAGGTAAGCGGGCGGAAAGGGTGTGCTTTCGTCCAGCAACGCGTCGATGAATACACGGATCGGGATGGGGCGGGTAATTTTTGCCATAGGAAATCCTTACTGGATCAACGCAATTGAATGGGGTTGATGATATCTTGGGCTGTAATCACGATCATCAACAGGATCAGCGTGGCGAAACCGATCAGGTGCACCATGTTTTCGTAGCGCGCCGGGACCCGTTTGCGGAAGAGCAATTCAGGCAGCAGGAACAAGATGCGACCGCCATCCAGTGCGGGAATGGGGAGCAGATTGGTGATGCCCAACGCGACCGAGATGGTTGCCAGCAGCGAAAGCGTTCGCACAGGCGCCGAGGTGGCATTGTTTTGCTCGTCTTTGCGGTCTTCGGTGCGCACCATCTGGTAGATGTCGTACATCCCTTTGGGGCCGACAAAACGGGCCTGATCGCCCGACACCTCACCGCTCAGGAGCATGATGGGCATGGTGATGATCATACGCGCCTGCTGCAGGGTGTCCTGCACCGCGAGGGGCATGGACTGCGCCCAGGAGACCTTGACCAGCGGACTGCCCATCACGATGCCCAGCGCGCCTTCGCCTTCCGGCGGTTTTTCGCGCGGGGTGGCGGTGACGCTGCCGGTCTGCTCGCCGCGGCGGTAGTCCATGCTGATTTCTTTGCCCAGGTTGTCATAGATGACCGTCGTCAATTGCTGGCTGGAGGTGACCGGTTGGCCCTGTACAGCTGTGATTACATCACCCGGAAGCAGTCCTGCACTTTCGGCAGGGGAGTTGGCGTTGACGACGGCAATTTGCACCGTGGAAAGGTCCGGCGCGCCAGCCAGGGTGTAAACCAGGCTGAAGAGCAGTACGCCCGTCACCAGGTTCAGCAGCGGACCGCCGAACAGGATCATCAAGCGCTGCCAGGGGTTAGCGGAAGCCATGCCGCCGGGTACATCCGGGTCATTTTCGCCTTTCGGGCGCACAAAAGCGCCGAAGGGAATCCAGTTGAGGGTAAATTCCGTCTCCCCCAGTTTAAACAGGCGCAGCATGCGCGGAGGAAATCCGAAACCGAATTCCTCGACTTCAATTTTGAAGAGCTTGGCAAACAGGTAGTGCCCCAGCTCATGAAGGAAGATGAGCACTCCCAGCGCAAGAACAAACTCCAGAATTCGTATCAGGGTTGCCAGCAAAGTTTCCATAACAGTAACCATCTTTCTGCGCGAATCGGCACAGGAATCAGAACGCTTTCTTCCGATTATAGTCCATTTTCAGGGCGGTTTTTCGAGCCTGTAGAAGGCGCTCAGGCGGACAGCAAATGCGCGGGCCCGCCGGCAGTGGCGCGCAGCAGGCGCTCCACACCGGGGATGGCGCTTAACCGTGTGGCGACTTCCTCTGTGTCAGCGCTCAGGCAAAGCACATGCACGTTGGGACCCGCGTCAAGGGTGGTGCAGCAGGCCAGCCCCTGCCTGCGCCAGGCTGCCACGGCCTGGATGACCGCCAGCGAAGCCGGCTGCCAGTAGAACAGGGGGGGCGTTGAGGTCATCATCACCGCGTGCATCTGCGTGGAGTCGTGCTCGACCATCTCGGCGAAGGCGGCAAAGTCCTTTTCCAGGATGGCGCGGCGCACAACATCCAACCGTCGTGGTGCGTCGGCAATGCGGGCAGCCTGCAGCGGGCTGGTGGGGGCCATGTGGTGACCTTCACTGGAGCCCACCGGCTTGTGCCCGGCAGCCACAATCGCCACCAGGTCCACCAGGTCCCAATGATTGGCAGGCGCAATGCTGAACGCATAAGAGTCGGCGTCGGTACCGCCGGCATGCCATTCCACAAATCCGCCCGGGATGGAGCGGCTGGCTGAGCCGGAGCCGAGACGCGCCAGGCGGGACAGCTCTTTTTCGGGGAGGTTGAGTCCCATCGCCGCGGAGGATGCCAGCGCCAGGGCGGCGAATGCCGCCGCCGAAGAGGCAATGCCCGCTCCGGTGGGAAAGTTGTTTTCGCTGACCACCTCGGCATACAGAGGTTGGCCCGCCAGCGTGCGCACCCGGTCCAGGAAGTGAGAAACGCGTTGCACGGCTGCCGGATCAGCTTTGACCTGGTTCAACACCAGGCGGTCGGCGGTCAGTTCGGGATGGAAGGTCACCGAGGTGCGGGTGAACAGGCCGTCCAGGTTCATGGACAGGGACTTCATCTGCGACTCAAGGCGCGGCATCGCGGTCGCACTGGCGTCGTCCCTGAGGGACTGCGGCGCTTCCGTGCGGTGATTCGTTTGCCTAATGATGGGCTGAGGGCGGTC
>JACRAG010000378.1 GCA_016213455.1 Anaerolineae bacterium
GATATGTGCGTTGAAGGTCTCCATACTCAATTTCCTCCCCGGCCCAGGGTTGCCAGAAGAAGCACGCCAGCCAACAGCGCAATCGCCACCGTATAAATCATATACTGCTGAATGCGACCATCGTGAACCGGTTTGAGCGATTGACCACTCACCTGGACGCCCTTGCCCAATCCATCACCTGCGCCGTTGATCACCGGCGCATCAAAGCCGTGGCGTATGACGTTCCCCAGCCGCAGCGCTACTTTCCCGATCCCTTCCAGCAGCCCGTCCAGAATGCCTTTATCGATGAACCGGTAGGTGAACACCTCGGATATCCACACTGCTGGACGAATAAAGGCGATCTGGTAAAACTCGTCGATGCCGTATTTGTACTGGATGATTTTGTAGATGAATCCCAGGTAACGTTCCACTGGATCCATCCCGCCGGCTTTCACTTTGCGGTACACCAGCCATCCGGCGTACAACCCGCCCAAAGAGACCGCCAACGAAACCAGCAGAGGAATGTAACTCTTTACTTCATGCTCTTCACCATGCAGCATGGAGCCCACAAAATGACCGAACCAGTTGGGCGAGATGGCTCCCAACAGTGGGAATTTCTCCGGAATGCCGACCCAGCCGGCTGCCACGGCGAAGAAAGCCAGCACCATCAATGGAATGACCATCACCCATTTGCTTTCATGCGCATGTTCCGCAGATTTGCTGCGTGGTTCGCCCAAAAAGGTCAGGGTAATCAAGCGCATCGTATAAAAAGCAGTCAGCAGCGCCGTCAGCGCCAGCGTGACGAAGATGACGATGTGATTGCCGGCAAATGCGCCGGTCAGGATCTCATCTTTGGACCAGAAACCGGCTGTCACCAGCGGAAAGCCCGCCAGCGATAAACCGCCCAACAGGAAAGTCCAGAAGGTGTAGGGCATCTTTTTTCGCAGTCCGCCCATATACTGCATATTCTGCGGGTCAATCGCCTCTCCCGTATGCAGCACACCGTGCTCCATGCCGTGAATGACTGAGCCCGAGCCCAGGAAGAGCAGCGCCTTGAAAAAGGCGTGGGTAATCAGGTGAAAAACCGCCGCCACATAAGCGCCAACGCCGAGCGCAGCGATCATCATACCCAACTGCGAGATGGTGGAATACGCCAGCACGCGTTTGATGTCATTTTGCGCCAGGGCAATTGTCGCGGCAAAGATGGCGGTAAAGGTGCCGATGAATGCCATCAACTCCATGGCGGGGGTCAGCGCCCCACCTTCCCAGCCTGCCGAAACCAGCGGGAAGATGCGGATTCCCAGGTACACGCCTGCCGAAACCATTGTGGCGGCATGGATCATCGCGGAAACCGGCGTGGGGCCTTCCATCGCGTCTGGGAGCCACACATGCAGTGGGAACTGGGCTGATTTGCCGACGATACCGATGAACAACAGCGTCCCCAGCAGACCCGCCAGCGACAAGCCCAACACACCCGAGTCCGCCGTTGCCAGCGTTTCCAGCACGGTCGGGTTCATTAAAGCGCTGCGATAATCCAGGCTGCCCGTCGCCGAATACAGCCCGACGATGCCCAACAGCATAAACACATCCCCGATGCGTGTGGTCAGGAAGGCCTTCACAGCCGCATTGCGCGCGGAAACCTTGCCGTACCAAAAACCAATCAACATATAGGAGCAGAAGCCCATGATCTCCCAGCCAATGTAAAGCACCAGCAGGTTGTCACTGACCACCAGCAGGAACATGGCGAAAGCAAACAGGCTGATCAAAGCAAAAAAGCGGGAATATAATGGCTCGATGGACATGACCTTGTGGGCATGTCCTTTTTTGGGCTTTACCGTCGCACCATGCGGCGGCAATCCTGGCTGGTCATGATCACCAGCCGGCTGGCCAAAATTGTGATAACCGATACTGTACACAAAGATCATCAACACGGTCCAGGCGACGAAAAACAACGTCACGGCTGTTATCGGGTCCACCATCACGCCGATTTTCAACCAGCCGTCGCCAATGGGCAGCCAGTTCAACACCGAGGTAAGTGGATTCTCGGCCAGATTTTCCACCCGGATCACGCTAAAAAACACAATCATACTCAACAGCCAGGCAATTCCAGCCCCAGCCAGAGCCACCGAATGGCTGACCGCTTTCCACCGGTTGGTGAAGAGCACGATCAGCGCAAAACCAGCCAGGGGTGCAGCCGGAATGATCCAGATCAATGTCTCTAACGCCATGCAACCTCCCCGCAGCTACCCTTGAAGCAGATTCATTTCTTCAGCCGCCACCGTATTGCGTTTACGATAAGCAGAAATGATTAACGCCAACCCCACGACCGCTTCTGCTGCCGCGGCGACCAGAACGATGGCTACGAATACCTGTCCATCCACTTTGGGCGCCCAAAGATACCGCCAGAATGCCAGCAGGTTCACGTTCACCGCATTCAACATTAATTCCACGCCCATCAAAACTGCGACGGCATTTTTGCGTGCCAGCACGCCAAACAGACCCACGCAGAACAGGATCGCTGCAAAAATCAGATACCACGCCAGTGGGATCACTTACCCCTCCTTTTCAGACTCCTCGCCGCCAGCCATTCTGCCGCGGGTCAGTTCCTTGTATCGCGCGCTACGAAAATCGCGCCAATCAATGCCGCCACAAGTAACACCGATGCGACTTCAAACGGAACCACGTACTGCGCCGGCGATACCAGCGCTTCGCCGAAAGCCACCAGGTTTTCCCCGCCTTCGGGCAGCGGATTAGGCATTTGCATGAAACCCTGCCAGTTGGAAAGCAGATACACAATTCCGGCAAGCGCGGCAGCGGAAACCAACAGGGCACCGGGCCAGTTCTTGTTCACCTGTGGGCCAACATCCTCCAGCGATTTGCGCGTGAGCATAACGGCGAAGATGATCAGGATGGCGATCGCGCCGATATACACCACCACCTGAACGGCAGCAAAGAAACCGGCTTCCAAGGTGGCAAAAATGGCCGCCACCCCACCCAGCGTTGCCACAAGCCAGTAGGCAGCATGCATCACCTTGCGGCTGGTCACCACTTTGTACGCCGATGCCAGGGTAAGCGCCCCCAAAGCCAAAAAGATCACTTGCAAGCCTGTCATGCCTCACCCTCCGATGCAGCCTTGATGGGTTCAACAGGACGGGGAACTGCCAGCGGCCTCGGCCCGCCCACGATGGGGCGCTTTTTAGCCATGCGCCGTTCCACCCACCCCATGAACACTACCAGC
>JACRAG010000373.1 GCA_016213455.1 Anaerolineae bacterium
CCGGCGCTGACCTGCAGGTGGTTCAACAGCAGTTAGCCGAGACCGGCGCCGCCCTGGCCCAGGCGCGCAGTGAAGCGCGCGGGTTGAGCAGCAGCCTGCTGATCGACACCGCCCAACCCGAACTGCTTCCCGCCCAGCCCACCTTCCGCCAGCGCGGCGCCATGGCGCTTGCCGGGGCTGCCCTGGGCTTCATCGCCGGTGTGTGGCTGGTGCAGCGAGGTGGGCGTGCGTAAAACAGCCTGGCAGGCGCGCCTGGAACAGGCTGCCTGGTTCCTCTTCGCGGTTTCCCTGCCGCTCACCAGTTTCCCGCTCGTCCAGCGCCTGACCGGCTCCAGCATGGTGGCGCCCGCTGCCTTGCTGGTTCTACCGCTCGTCCTGGCGTTCTCCACCTTGCCCAGCCTGCTGCGCGGCGGCAAGCTGCCCCTGCAAAGCCTGCCACTGCTGGCATTTATCAGCGTCGCGATTGTCGCGGCTGCCACGGCTTTCTTCCTGCCCATCCCACCCCATCGACAGATCCCCCTGTGGAAGACCGAACTGGAAGCGCTGGTCACCCTGGCACTCGGCGCGGCTTTTTTCTTTGTCGTCGCGGTGTGGGCCAACCGTGAAGAGCGCCTGAGTTTCTTCTTCCGTTGGGTCAACTGGAGCGGCGCCGCCGTGCTGGTTTGGGGCGTATTGCAAAAAATCTTCCACGTTTACCCTGCCATCTACCCCGACTGGATGGTGAGCATCCAATCGCTGCTGGTGACCCACGAAATGTACCCGGCGCGCATCACCGGCTTTGCTTACGAGCCTTCCTGGCTGGCCCACCAATTGAACATGCTCTACCTGCCCTGGTGGCTGGCTGCTTCGGTCACCGGTGTGACGGCGCACCGCCTGCGCTTGGGTCCGCTGACCCTGGAACGCATCCTGCTGGTGGGCGGCGCGATGGCGCTTTGGCTGTCGGTCTCACGCATCGGACTGCTGGGCTTCCTGCTCATGCTTGCTTTGCTGCTCCTGCTGGGCGTGCTGTGGCTGATCGGCTGGCTGGAGCGTCGCCTGCTGGCGCGCACGCATTGGACTGGTCGAACCCTGACCCTGGTGCGATGGGGCGTGCGGGCCGGGTTGGCGCTGGGGCTGATCGTCCTGGCGCTGGGCATGTTCCTGGCTGCCGGGCTGGCGCTCAGCCGCTTCGACCCGCGCATGGCCAACCTGTTCGATTTGAAAACCCTGCGCGAATACGACTTTGTCTATTACGCCAATCAGCTTGTCTTTGCTGAGCGCATCATTTTTTGGCAGGCCGGTTGGAATGTTTTCAACCGCTTCCCCCTCCTGGGAGTCGGGCCGGGCAACGCCGGGTTCTTCTTCTCGCAAACACTCTCCGCCTTCTCCTGGCACCTGACCGAGGTGCGCACGCTGCTTTACCATCTGGACGTGGTGCCCAACATCAAGAGTCTGTGGGTGCGCGTGCTAGCCGAAACCGGCCTGGCTGGGTTTGCCTGCTTCAGCGTATTCCTCTACGAAATCTGGCGCAGCGGCAGCGCGCTGCGTAAAATGAAGGGCATAGCCGGCGCTGCCGGGTTGACCAGCATGCTCGCCATCACCGCGCTGATCACCGAGGGCTTCAGCGTTGATACGTTTGGCCTGCCTTATTATTGGGTCGTTTTTGGCCTGGCGGCAGGAGCCACCCTGATTACCGCATCGAAAGGAAAATCAAGTTGAGCACAACCACCAAGTGGATCCTGACCATCACCGCCCTGGCGATCGCCGGGTGCATGTGCATCTCGGTCATCTGCATCGCCCTGGGCGGCGTGGTCCTGTGGACCAGCACCACGGAATCGCAATCCTCCATCGAAATCCCAATCAATCCCGAAGAGATCCTCCCCACCCCGGAACCGGTGGATCCGGACATGCCGGAAGAACCGACTCGTATCCCCGAAGCGACTCCAACCGAGCAGCCAGAAAGCAGCCTGCCCAACAGCACCGCCGAGGATACCCTGCGCACCCTGCAGGAAAACGTGGTCCCGGTGAATGATCCAGTTGATTTAGCTGAGCGGTTGAAGGGCGTGACCAATATTCCCGAGAGCGTACCCGCCACCCCACGCAAGGTCGGCGACCGCGAGAAGTTCTGGATCACCAACTCCGACAATGACGAAAAACGCCAGGCCAGCGCCAAACTGGTTTATCTGAACGATGTGATCTATTTCTGGATCGAAGAAGGCGTGGACTATGACGACGGCGAAGTGCGCGCCCTGGCGGACACCTTTGCCAATGACATCTACCCTGTCAACCGTGAATTTTTCGGCGAAGAGTGGAACCCCGGTATCGACAACGACCCGCGCCTGCATGTGCTGTACGTCACCGGCATCGGCTCCACCGTGGCAGGCTACTTCTCCTCCGCCGACGAGGTGCACCCGCTGGCTTTTGAGTTCTCCAATGCGCGCGAAATGTTTGTGCTCTCCGCCGACAACGTGACCCTGGGCGAGGAATATGTGTACTCGGTCATGGCGCATGAGTTCCAGCATATGATCCACTTTTACACCGACCGCAACGAAGAATCCTGGGTAAACGAGGGCTTTTCGGTGCTGGCCGAGCTGCTCAACGATTATGACATCGGCGGCTTCGATTACCTCTTCATCTCCGACCCCGACCGCTCGCTGGTGTTCTGGCCCGGCCCGGGTGAATCC
>JACRAG010000376.1 GCA_016213455.1 Anaerolineae bacterium
GGGCAAAAAATAAATTTCCCCGCCCTCGAGGGCGGGGGCAAGGGGGTGGGTGCAAAGAATGGGGCTGCAGCGAAGCCTTATTCAGAGAGTTAACGGGTGTAAAACGATTTGTGCGTAACGATTAGCCGGGGGAAGGGGGCTAACGAAAAGGTTTCCCCGCAGTACCCCCCAAAAACCATCATCAAAGCGAAAAATAGAAGCTCAAGCGACGGGCAATGCTGCCGCCCAGCAGCACATCCTGGGTGCGGCTGTCACACCCCATGCCCGCCAGGCGCAGGCGCACGGTGCGGAACAGCCCGCCCATGCCCGGCCCGCCGGCTGCCTGCCAGCGGCGTGAGTCGGCCAGGTCGGTAGCCAGGGCCACCTGCCCCGCCAGCCCGGCGCAGATCATGCGATCCAGCAGCGGCCACAGGTTGCGTTCCGGCTCATACGCCGGGCGAAAGAAGGTGTCGTACTCCAGCAGCACCCCCGCAGCCGCCAGCTCACGGTGCAGGCCAAAATCGGGGCGTTTGTCCATATGGCACAACACCAAACGGTGCGGCGAAAGGCCCAGTCCGGTCAGGAATCTCAACGCATCTTCCACCGCCGCGCCTTTCTGGGTATGCAGGTACAGCGCTGCGCCGGTCTGGCGGGCGGCCTGGGCAGCGCCTTCCAGCAGAGCCAGAGGCGTATCGCTCAAGCGATCCTCCAGCGCAGCCTTGATGAACCCGGCGCAGGGCGGACGGGTCAACTCGGCACGGCGCGCCTCGCTCAACCCCTGCAGCAGCTCTCCGGCATACCAGTCGCAGGCAGCCTGCGCGGAAAGCTTCAAGAGCGCTGCATCCGGCGGATAATAGCGCGCCAGGTGAAAGCCCGTACAGGCCACCACGCGCACTCTCGCCGCGCGGGAAAGATCCGCCAGGCGCAGTCCATCCCGCCCGCAGCCGCCGGGCTGGCAGTCCACCAGGCTGGCGCCGCCCGTCGTCTTGAACGCGTGCAGTTCGTCCAACGCGGCGAAATAATCATCCAGGCGCGGAATCCCCTCCGGCGAACCAGACGGCGGGGCAATCCAGAGATGCTCATGCGCATTCACCCTGCCCATGCTTTCCGGCGTGACAGGACCGGTCACGGTCATCACCCGCTGCCATTCATCGTAGGCTTGCGAAGCCGGGGAGGGTTTTTCCGGCATGGCAGTTTTTAGCCCGTGCCTTTTTTGGCGCGCTTGTTGGCGTACATGCGCACATCCGCCTCAGCGAGCAGTTTGTCCAGTTCCAGCGCCTTGCCCGCGGGCCAGGCTGACATGCCGGTGCTCAGCGAGAGCACATACGGACGGTCGTTGGCAGCGTTGAAGGCCTCCAGGTTTTCCGCCAGGCGCTCACTCAACGCGGCTTCGTCGGGACGGGTGCTGAGCACCGCCAGGATGGCGAACTCGTCCCCGCCCACCCGCGCGATGATATCCGCCGAACGGTAGGTCACCCGCAGGATGCCCGCCGCGTCCACCAGGGCCTGGTCGCCGGTCTGGTGGCCCAGGGTGTCGTTGATCTCCTTCATCCCGTCGATATCGGCAAAGATGAGCAGCACGCCCTTCTTGACACGCTGCGCCAGTTGGAGGTTCTGCTGCGCCAGGGCAAAAAAGCCGCGCCGGTTGTACAGCCCGGTCAATTCATCCATGATGGCCAGTTTCTGAATTTCGTTGTAAAGGCGGGCATTCTCCAGCGCTGCCGCCACATGGTTGGAAAAAACGTTGAATGCCGGGATGTCTGACTCGCGCAGCGCCTTCCCCCACACCACCAATGAGCCAAACGCGCGGTCTTTGACCACCAGCGGCAAGGAGATCGCCGCCGAGTTCTCCTGGATGTCAATCAGCCTCAACGCCTGCCGCACCTGATCCTGCGGTACCCCCCCAAGCACGGGGTCAAACATGGACAGCAGGTTTTGGGTAAAACTGGGACGCCGGTCGCCCATGCGGTCCACCGAATGGTCAATCGGGTCGCCGGAATGCAGCCCGCGAATGGTGCGCTGCAGCATTTTCTCGGCCTCCGCCAGCGCCAGCGTGTCGATAGAGGTATAGCGCACACTCATTAAGCCTTGTTCGGTTTGATGATGGGCAATCAGCAAGTAGATCCCCATCTGCAGCAGTTCGGCGCCCAGCGCGCTCATCAACTGGTCGGCATCCAGGTTGGCCTGCAAACGACCCGCCACCAGGCCCAGCGCCGCGATCAGCTGGTTGGAACGCTGCAATTCCTGCGCCTTGGCTCGTTCCGCCTCCAGCAGGCGCACCTTTTCCAGCACAATCGCCGCCTGGTCGGCAAACAGGCGCAGCAGGCGCATCTCTTCCGCAGTGACCGGCGCCTGCACCTGGTCATCGCCCAGGTTGATCACCCCAATCACCTTTCCACGCGCCTTGAGCGGCACAGCGATGATACGCCGGAATTCCTGTTCGCCAAACACGGGCACGCGGTGCTCCCAGGTGCGGTAGTCATTCACCACCAGCGGCTCGCCATTCTGCGCAGCCTGGCCGGCTGCGCCCTGGCCCAATTTCAATCGGGCTCCCAGGTAAGACCCGCTGATCTGGTGCTCAACTTCCAGGCGCAAGGTCTCGCCATCCGGTTCAAGGAGATACAACCCGCCCAATTTCATATTGGTCAGGATATTTCCTTGAATGCTGACCATGCCCATGTAAAACAACAAACTGATGAAATCTTTCTGTTCAAACTCCTTCTCAAAACTGAATTGTTCGGTAATCCTTGAGATCACAA
>JACRAG010000383.1 GCA_016213455.1 Anaerolineae bacterium
CAGCGCGGCAGGCGGGCGCCCGCCGGTTTGAGCAGGTTTCGGCCCATCCAGAAGGCGCCGACCCTGTAAAGCAGTGAACCCAGTTAGGTGCCGATGATGAAGCTCGCCGCCCAGGCGGGCTGTCCCAGTGCTGCCGAGCCCAGCCAGTAGTCGGCGAGGTTGCCGGCGGTGCTCATCACCAGGCCGATCAGCGTCAGGCGGTAACCCCAGGAATGCAGGGCGCTCTCCGCGCCAAGCAGACAGCAGGCCTGCAGGCCCAGCGCGCCCACCAGGATCAGCAGGTAGGCGGGCAGCAGCACGCGCCCGTAGGTCTGGTACACGACAGCCGGTTCAGCGAAGGTGAAGGCGCGCCCGCCAGCCTGGATCAGCAGCGCCGTCCAGCCGGGCGCGCCGGCGACGCTCCAGGGATGGTTGTAGTAAGCGGCGGCGGCGAACAACGAGCCGGCGGCGCCCAACACCCCACCCCAGGCAGCAGCCAATCCGGCATAATGTATGAAGGGGCGTAAGTTCATCTCGGGGTTGCCTGCCTGTCTATCCAGGTTTGGGATGGCTTCTGGCGCGCAGTGCGTTGACCATGCTGCGGGTGATGGGCTGGTTGCCCAGGCGGGGAAATCCGGTGGGCCAGCCGTGTTCGTCTGATCCGCCGCTGATCGCCAGGTCAAACTGGCGGGCAATTGCCAGAAAGTGGGCGCGCGCGGCGGCGTCCAGGCGGTGGTGGTAAATTTCGATCCCGCCCAGTCCCATATCCACCAGCTGACTCACGGCGCGCGCGTCCAACAGCCCGCCGCGCCAGCGCACCAGGGTGGGGTGAGCCAGCACTGCCACCCCGCCGCACTGGCGGATGGCGGCGATGGCGCGGTCGATGGACAGGCGGCTGACAGGTACATCGTCGCGATGCAAATCCAATAGGAGCAGCCCTTCGCGGAAGTCGCGCTCGCAGCCACGTGTGACCAGCGCATCCACCAACGGCAGCGCGCCGGTGTAGCGCGGGTTGGCGGCGTCCACGTCTTCCAGGCTCACGGCGCAGCCGGAGCGGGCCAACAGGTCGCAGCGTGCCTGGATGCGCCGGCGCATATCGGCGGTGACGGATTGCTCCAGCTCGAGGAAAATTGGGCTGTCCACATCCACAAAGTAGCCCAACACGTCGATGTCGCTGTCGAAGGGCGGCGCGCCGGTGGCGTCCCAACGGCAGGTCAGCTCCACCGCCGGGATCAATTCGATGCCCAGCGCGGCAGCCAGTTCGCGGCCTTCGCGTACGCCGCGCGCATTGTCATGGTCTGTGAGCGCCAGGGTGCGGACTCCCAGCGTAAGCGCAGCTTGCAGCAGCTCGGCAGGCGAGGCGCGCCCGTCCGAGTAATAGCTGTGGCAGTGCAGGTCAATCGGCGCGGCTTCAGGCCGTTCCATTGTGGTCCTGGTAGTGGGGTTTCTCGCTCATCCGCACGAAATCGGACAGGCGCCATAAGCCGGCAGACTGCTGAACAATGAAGTAGATGCGGTCAACCGTGAAGGAAAGCGCCTTCCAGCCATCTTCCAACTGCTTGCGCGCTGTCTGCAGGTCCAGGTAATCGTCGAATAAGCCGACGGTGATGTGCGGGGTGTAATCAAATGGCAGCGGGGCGATCAGCCCGGGAAAGGTGTGTTCCAGCAGCTTGCGCAGGTGCATCAGGGTGCCGTCATCGCGCGGGTACAGCCACAGGGTCATCGGAAAGCCTTGAAAAATACCTGCGCCATCCAGACAGACCTCGAAGGGTTTCACCTCCGCCAGGCTCTCCGCCAGCTCCAGGCTGAACACCGGCCAGCGCTCCGGGACGATGAACGGCGGGTAGGTGAGGGTGATGTGCGGCGGAATGGCGGTTGGCAGGCGATTGAAGCGTTTGCGCCAGAGGTCAATGCCGTCGCACACTTCGGCCGGAGGAATGATTCCGAGGATGGTGGATGTAATGGAGAGCATACACTTTATTATATATACTCTTGGCCCTGGTGGTGCAGTGTACCTGAGAGGTGAAGTAGGGCTTTCTCAAAGTCAACCCCCTTAGCGAAAAAACAAAGTTGTTAAAATATTCAAGCGACTTTGAGAAGATCTTAAGGGATGAAGTCAGGGGTTTCGCAAATTCCTTAAGACTAGCCCACTCCGAAGTTTTAGAACGGGAGAAAAGGGAGATGGGGAAAAATTATTTTGACTTTTTGAAAGTCGTGAGGGGTGAAGTCTTCTGATCACATTCACTCCGCCTGGTGACACAAAAAATAAAAGCGCTGATGCAGTGGATGAGCTGCAAAAGCGCTTTTGTTTGCTTCCAAGGAAGGCATGAATCTAAAAAAAGGGAACCAGGTCCGCTTGTTTGTATTGATGCAAGTTGTCTCGCAACTTATAGGCAGCAAAAGGTTTGCCGTGTGATGGGATGATGTATTTTATGCCCATCGAAAGAATCTTCTTCCAGGAGGAGTAAACCTGGTCCAGATTTTCATTGAAAATTGTCAAGTGTTTCGTGCCTGCCCAATTGGCGAAATAGGAGGCTGCGTCGCCAACCAGGATGGTTTCGTCGTCGATGATGAGCGAATATGAATCCGAGGTGTGTCCAGGGGTGGAAATGACGGTTGCATTGATTCCCAGAAGATCCGAAAGATCCACAGCGTCTTCCTTCAGAATGATGTCATTGTCGCGAACCTGATAAGGAGGAAAGGAGAGCGTCCAGCTTGGGTCGAGGGTTTGTTTGATGCGAAAGGCTGCGTAAATCAAAGGATTAACCAGCCCGCCGTCATTATCTTTATTGTTCATGCCTGTCGCAAGACGATCGGCTGTTTTTTGATGAACAATCAGTTTAAGATCGGGTTGAATCTCTACGATTTTGCCGATATATCCTGCGTGATCGTCATGGCCGTGCGAAATGAACAAATATTTAATCTCCGACGGTTTTATCTCGTTCTGGTTCAAAAATGCAAGGAAGATCGAAAAATCTCGGTCGTAACCTGTGTCGAAAAGCAAGTACCCGTCCGGGATTTTTACGAGATAGGATGAATACAGTCCACCATGGTCGATGGCGAGGATGTTCTTGGGCAAGCGAACGATGCCGGTTTTTTCGGTCAAGTAATAGTACATCCCGAATAACCCGGTGAACGCCGCTGCGGAAATCATGATCCATGGTTTCTTGTTTTTTCTCATGTCTGCTCCAAAAGGTGATGATTGGCCAAAGGTTATCTGGGTAAACGATAACATGAGGATCGAAAGAAAAAACCGATTGGTGGATAGGTCTTAAGATAGGTTAATCAGGATTGTATCAGTACTTCGGGTCGTAGCGCGCGGTTGGTTCGATAGGAGGTTTGGATTCAACCATGAGCGCACGGCAGGCCAATGTACCTTTCAATTCGCCGACATCGACACAGGGGCTGGTAATGGCTTGACCCGGCGCATTATAATGAACTCATGCTGATCCATTCCGCTTCGCAACTGTTGACCCTGGCTGGCGGACCGCAGCGCGGGCCCCGCCTCGGCAGCCTGGGGTTGATCGTGGACGGCGCTGTGCTGGTACGCGGCAGCCATATCGAAGTTATAGGTTCAACCACCGAATTACTGAAACAATTCCCCTCCGAAGAGCGCATCGACGCATCCGGCCGGGTGGTCATGCCGGGTTTTGTCGACCCGCACACCCACCTGGTGTGGGCAGGTGACCGCGCGGCGGAGTTTGAGATGCGCCTGCAAGGCAAGACTTACCTGGAGATCATGGCGGCGGGCGGGGGCATCGTCTCCACCGTGCGCGCCACCCGCCAGGCTGGCGTGGATGACCTGCTTGCGCAGGCGCGCGAACGGGCGCGCGGCATGCTGCGCAGCGGCACCACCACCGCCGAGGCCAAAACCGGGTATGGGCTGGAGCTGCAGGCTGAACTGCGCCAGATGGAAGCGCTGCTGCGCCTGGACGCCGAAGGTCCGCTGGAGCTGGCTTTCACCTTCCTGGGTGCGCATGCCGTACCGGAAGAATTCAAGGGTGACCCGCAGGGCTATACCCGCCGGGTGTCCGAGCAGATGCTGCCGGGTCTGCTGGACTGGTGGCGCGCCCACGCTGCGCAGCGGCCGCTGCCCTTTGTGGACGTGTTCTGCGAGACGGGCGCATTTGACCTGGCGCAGTCGCGCGCCATTCTGGAAGCGGCGCAGCGCCTGGGTTTTCCTCTCAAAATTCATGCGGATGAATTCGATAACTTGGGCGGTGCGGGGATGGCAGCCGGGCTGGGCGCGGTTTCGGCGGACCACCTGGTGAAAACTTCGCCGGAGGAGATCCGACAGATGGCGGAGAGCGGCACGGCGGCGGTGGCGCTGCCCTGCACGCCCTTTGGCCTGGCCGAAGCGCATTACACCCCGGCGCGCGCCTTTGTGCAGGCCGGTGGGCTGCTGGCGATTGCCACGGACCTCAATCCGGGCACTGCCTGGTGCGAGAGCATGCAGTTCGCACTGGCGCTGGCCTGCCGCTATCTGCGCCTGACCCCGGCGCAGGCTGTGGCTGCGGCGACGATCAATGCGGCGGCGGCGATTGGCCTGCACGAGCGGGTCGGCTCGTTGGAGCCGGGTAAACAGGCCGATCTGCTGCTGCTCTCGGTGGGCGATTACCGCCACCTGGGCTACCGTTTTGGCGGCAACCTGGTGGAGCGGGTGATCAAGCGCGGGGAGGTGGTGGTATGAAGCGCGGCGGCCTGGTGATTGGCCTGGGCGGGGCCGGTTTGCGTGTGGCGGCCCGGCTGCGCCAGGTGTTGGCCCAGGAGGGCCGCGGGCGGCTGCCCGATCACATTCGCCTGCTGGCGCTGGATCAGCAAAAGCCAGCACCCGGCACCGGAAAACTGCCCCAGGCGCACCATTTTCTCATTCAACTTCCGCCGCTGGAAGAATCCGACGCATCCGGCATATCGCAGCGCCGCGCGGCGCGCCAGGCGCTGTTGAACGACCTGGCGCTGGGTGCAATTTCTTCGCAAATTCTTCGCGGGCTGGCGGCTCCGCTGGATGCGCTGCGCCGGGTGGGGATGAAGGAAGTGGAAGTCTTCCTGGTCAGCTCCACCTTTGGCAGCACCGGTTCAGCCTGGCTGGTGGATGTGGCCTACCTGCTGCGCCACCTGACGTACAACCGCATGCGCGCCCGCATCCACGTCGTGTTGATCACCCCCGAGGCGTTTGAACGCGGCTTTTTCCCTTCCGAAGAACAGACGTTGGTTCATCAGGCCACTTTGAAAGAGCTGGATTGGCTGCAGCGCGCACGCGACTGGGGTGCGCCGCTTTCCCTGTATGAAGACCGCCACCTGGGCAGCCTGCCCGGAAGGTTGACCTCGCGCCCATTCCACAGCGTGCAGGTGGTGGATGCCAAAGACCTGAATACCTCGCTGGACGCTGGCGCGGTTCCGGCTGCTGCGGAGGCGATTCTGTGCCAGCTTGATGACCAGACTGCAGCGGTGCTGGAAGAGGCTGCCCTGCTGGAGCCGGCGGTGGATGCGCCGCCGTTTGCCACGCTGGGGGTGTTTACCCTGCTTTATCCAGTCCGCCTGATGATGGACCAGACCGTGCAGCGCCTGATCCTCAGCAGCATCGAGTCGTTCTTCCCATTACACAAAAATCCCGACTCGGGCCGCCCGGAACGCCTGACCGAGCCGGTGCACCTGCGCAGTGATTCACCGTACGGCAAACTGCATGCCTGGATTCCTGAGCCGAACCGTTCGGGCATTCTACAAGATGTGCTGCGCGAGTCGGCTGCGCTGCAAAGCCGCGTGCTGGGTGACCGCGCCGCGCTGCGCTCGGAAATGGAGCAGCGCACCCCGGAAATCTGGAAATCGGTCTTCTTTCAATGCGACGGCGCGCAAGACCTGGTGCCGGCGGATTGGTCGCTGCCCGAACCGCTGGATCGATTGGGCCGTCGGCACGTGCGTGTCTTTTTACAGCAGTTGGTCGCGCGTCTGAATGCGCCGGATGAGCGCCTGGGGGCGCCGCTGGAGTATCTGCACAAATTGGAGCAGGCCCTGGCGGCATACCTGCAGGACCTGGACACGGTGGTGGAAAACTGGCGTCAGCGCGGCGAACATTCCGAGGCCGAAAACCTGCGGCGCGCGCTGGATGAAGCGCGCGGTGAGATGGAAAGCCGCCGCTCGTCGCTGTTGGGCCGGCTGGTGCCGCAAACTTCGCAAGGCGCGCAGGAGCGTTTCATCAAAGCGCGCCAGCTCCATGCGCATTACCGCCAGCGTGAGGCGGTGGTGGAGATGGTGCAGCAGACCGCCACGGTGATGCGCGTGCTGACTCACCGCCTGCTGACCTTTGGGCAAAAAAGCCTGCATGCCCTGGCGCTGCTCTCCGACAGTGCCTTCAACGTGG
>JACRAG010000380.1 GCA_016213455.1 Anaerolineae bacterium
CGTAAACTGGATAGATCATATTTCCGTTCACTACTATCAAGATACTCACGAATTAACCTAAATCTTGTTGTACCAACTTGGCATACCGTCACCCGTTCTTTTTCAACCATCTCAACAAAGGTTTTTCCCTTGAATACAATAATAATAATTGTCGCTCCCGCCATGCAGGGAGGGAAAAATCGCCAGTGACCACCAGCAGCGTGCCGCCAAATCCAGCTGCCAGGCCGGCATTGGGTAGGCGGAAGAGCACCAGCGCCAGGCCAATCACCGCCAAACCGCCGGCGGAGATCCACACGATTCCACGCCGCGATTTTGACTCCAGTCCCGAACGCAGCAAGGCTGCTCGCGGCGGAACCGATGCGGCTTCCCAGGCGGGCACGGCGGCGGTGAACAAGGTCGCCAGCAGTCCTGCGCCAAAACCCTTCACCAGGCTTTGCCAGGCCACACTCTCTGCCTGGACTGTGGTGGTGAAATACAGGTCGTTGATGGTTTGCGACACCATACGCACCGTGCCCTGTCCGAGCAGCACACCCAGTCCGAGACCGATCAAGGACCCGACCAGGCCCACCAACGCGGCTTCTCCGGTGACCAACCAGAATACCTCGCGACGCGTCACCCCCAGGCAGCGCAGCGTGCCGAATAATTCTCGTCGCTGCACCACCGAAAAGGTCATGGTGTTGTAGATCAAAAATAACCCGACCACCAGCGCAAGTAGGCTGAGCGCCGTGAGATTAACCCGGAAAGCCGCAGTCATTTGCTCCAGCGTGTCGCTTCGCGCCGAAGATGGCTCCACCAGTAGTCCCTGAGGCAGCGCCGATTGCAGCCGCTCAACCTGCCCGGATTCGCCCGGTGGCAGGATCAGATCGATACGGGAGAGAAAGCCAACCGTGCCTGTCATTTCCTGCGCAGTGGCAATGTCGGCGATCACCACACCCGCAAGCGTACGGCGGCTCAGGCTGTCAGCCGGTTCGAGCATGCCCGCCAGGAATGCCGTCACCACCCGGCCCGCGGATTGAACCTCAAAACTGTCCCCGATGGACAAACCGTAGCGCTCAGCCAGCGGACGGGAGAGCAGCACCGCTCCCGGTCGGGTTAGAAAGGCAGTCAGGCTTTCCAGCGGCACTGTTCCAGGCCCGCCCAGGAATGAGCGAAAAGCGCCATCTGAAAAGGGGTCAATCCCCAAAAGCTGCAGCGGCACCCCACCCAATTGGGGCGATGAGATGTACCCGCTGACCAATGGCGCCGCCGGGAACTGCCAGCCTGCCATCTTCAGATCCCGGTACACCGCTTCCGGAACCCCCTGAGGTCCCGCGATGATCTGGTGTGTCGCCTTGCCGGTCAGACTCTCGGTACTCAAAGAGAACGCCCGGCTCGCGGATGCGTTTGCCAGGTCAATCGAGACCACCACAGCCACGCCCAATGCGATACCAAATACCATGAGGATGCTCTGCCAGCGGTGGCGCAGCAAAGTCCGCCACCCCACCTGCCAGAGCGCCGGGATTGAGACAGTCTTCATAAGGGCGCCACTTCCGCCAGCAGCGTGCCTTCGCGCAGGGAGAAGACGCGGTCCGCAATTTGAGCAGCTTCTAACGAATGCGTCACCAGAAGCAAGGACTTTCCGGATTGTCGTGTCAGTTTGTCCAACAGTGCCAGAATGACCCGCCCGGTTTCTTCGTCCAGGTTGCCGGTCGGTTCATCCGCCAACACCACAACCGGGTTATGCACCAAAGCCCGGGCTATCGCCACGCGCTGCTGTTCACCGCCTGACAGGCGGTCGGGGTAGGTCTTCTCCCGTCCTCCCAGCCCCACTTCGATTAACAAATCCTGCGCATAACGCCGTCCGACCTCGTCATCTTTATGATTCAGCTCCAACGGCAGCAGCACATTTTCCCACACCGTCAGCGTGGGGATCAGATTGAAAAATTGAAAGATAAAACCGATCTTTTCCCGGCGCGACAGGGTGCGGCGCGTATCATCCAACCCGGTCAATCGGCCATCTCCCAGGTAAACATCACCGCAGTCCACCTGGTCAATCCCACTCACCAGGTTCAACAGGGTCGTCTTGCCGCTGCCGCTTTTGCCTAAAATGGCCACAATTTCACCCGGATGGACCTGTAGACTGGCATGTTCCAACACCCGGCGTTCTTTACCGCCCTCGTAATACTTCTTGCACAGGTTATCCAGGCGCAGCACCGCGCCGTAACCGGATTCCGTCTGGTTGATGGAGGTTGATTTTTGTGTCGTGAGCGTTTGCATAGTGGCATTGTACCAGCCAGCAAACCCAGTGTACAACGATTGTACAAAGCAAGAGCCGCCCGATGGCATCATATTCCGCCGGGCGGCTCTGATCGTTTTCAGAATGGAGCGGGTTGGTTTAGAACCAGTCCCGTTTTTGGAAAATGAGCACCACGATCGCTGCGATGAGCACAAAGATCATGATGATGAACACCGGCGCAAAATGATTTTCGGCAAATGGCAGCGGTACATTCATGCCAAAAAAGCTGGTGACAATGGTCGGAATGCTCATCACAACCGTCACAGAGGTGAGGAATTTCATCACCTCGTTCACATTATTGGAGATCATCGAGGTGAAGGCATCCATCATCGAACTGAGAATGTTGGATGAGATGCCAATCATTTCGATGGCCTGCTGGTTTTCTGTGATGACATCCTCCAGCAGATCTTCGTCGTCCGGGAAGGTCTTAAAAATCTGCCAGCGCTGTAAACGTTCCATCATCAATTCGTTGGTCTTCAAACCCGTGTTGAAGTAAACCAGGCTTTTCTGATACTTGAGCAGCTCCAGAATTTCCTTGTTTCGCTGGGCAAGCGAGATTTTGTCCTCCAGCGTCTCCACAATCCGGTTAATTTCACGCAAATAACTCAGGTAACGGGTAGCCGTCGCCAGCAGAATGCGCAATGTAAAGCGGTTGCGCTTGACGGTGGACAATCCTTTCATCCGTCCGGAAGCCATCTCTTGAATAATATCGTTCTGCCGTTTGCAGATGGTCACAACAAAACGCGAATGTTGAATGATCCCGAGTGGAATGGTTGTGTAGGGCACATCCGTCTTCACACCCTGGTAATAAGGGATGCGCAGCAGGATGAGCATGGTGCCATCATCCTCGCGTTCGCTGCGCGCCCGCTCGTCTACGTCTATGGCATAGGTGATAAAATCGTGCGGAATTCCCATGGCCACCAATTCCTCAAACTCATCCGGATCTGGATCGATGACACTGATCCAGCAGTTGGTGACCACCTCGGGGATGACTTCCAGGCCGGTTTCGGTATTTTTGTAAATGGTGATCATACACACCTCCTGCCCGAGGATAGTGCCTCACGGCACAAGTTTAGATTTTACACCTCTTATTCGATTTTTAGACAAAAAAGGTTGCAAGGAAATGGTATAATGAGTCTATCCGGGGATGACTGGCTTCGACGGGAGAGGCTGGTTCCGGACTGCGAGCCGAGAGGTACCGACCTCGAAAAATCAGTACAAAAAATCAAGTGCCAATCGCACTTACTCCGCCCTCCCTCTCGCTGCTTAATGTAGCTTGAGATGGCAAATCACCCGCGAGGGTGACGTCTGCCGGCCCCGCTCTCTGGCCGGAGGTCGAGCAGGCGTAACAAAGTCAGAGTGCTCTTCGGAAGGGTCACGAGTCGAAGAAAAGAGGGCTTTCGGGCTCAAGTGAATGGCCGGCGTTCCTGTCTGCTGGTCCTGGGACCGCCGGTGACATAAAGGACCCGCTACGCTCGTAGATGTTCGCGGATCGATTCTTTCGGACGCGAGTTCGATTCTCGCCATCTCCACCATCTCCCCCGCAACAAAAAAATGGCTTTTCAGCCATTTTTTTGTTTTAACCACGGGCATCGCTGGCGCAAATGAGCGCATCAAGCTTGTTTGACGCACACCAGCCCTTTAAGATAGGTTCCTTCGGGGAAATTAAGCGAAACCGGATGATCTCTTCCCTGGTACAGCCGTTCCAGCACCAGCGCATCCGCATTCGCGTCCTGCGCTGCACCGGCGACAATTTTCTGGAACAAATCCATCGATACACCACCCGAACAGGAAAATGTGAACAACAGCCCGCCCGGTCGAAGCAGTTTAAACGCCAGCAGGTTGATATCCTTGTAACCGCGCGCCGCACGTTCCGCCTGGGCTGCCGTGGGCGCAAACTTGGGCGGATCCAGCACAATCAGGTCAAAGCTGCGCGCCTGATCGCGCAGCTTGCGCAGCGCGGTGAATACATCGGCTTCCAGCCAATCAGTTTCCGGCACAGTCATGCCGTTCAACCGCGCATTTTCCTGCGCCTGCCGCAGTGCATCCACAGAGCTGTCAATGGAGAGCACCGACCGGGCTCCACCCGCCAGCGCAGACAGGCTGAAACCACCCGTGTAGCAGAAACAATTCAAGGCCTCGCGGCCTTCGGCATAAGCCCGCAGCCGGCTGCGGTTAAAACGTTGGTCAACATAAAAACCGGTTTTTTGTCCTTCAACCAAATTAACCTGATACCGGATTTCATTTTCCAGGATCTCAACCGGCCCGACCGGCGCACGGCCTGCCAGTGGTCCGGTGCGCGGCAAAAGGCCTTCCAATTCCCGCACGTCCACATCAGACCGTTCAAAAATCCCCTCAGGCTGGAAAAGTTCCACAAGCTGCCGGATGATGTCTTCACGCCAGCGCTCTGGCCCGGCCGAAAGAAACTGTACCACCAGCCAGCGGTTATATTGATCCACCACTAACCCCGGCAGCCCGTCCGATTCACCGTGCACCAGACGCATCGCGTTGGTTTCCTGACGAATGTTCATGGCAACACGCATGTTTAGCGCTGTCGCCAGCCGCCGGTGAAAAAACGCGGCATCCACGCTCTCGTCCTGGCTGCGCGTCCAGACCCGCGCGCGGATATTGGAGAGTGGACTGAAAGCTGCCCAGGCCAGGAAATCCCCTGAAGCCGACCGCACAGCCACCGTCTCGCCGCTTTCCGGAGCGCCATCCACCCGGTCCACCGCGCCTGAAAAAATCCACGGGTGGCCTTGAAGCACCGATTTGTCGCGTCCAGGCCGCAAAGTGAGGGTCTTCACACCGCCGCGCGCCATCACGCTTCACCCCGGGACTGGATCAACGCCAGCAGCCCCGCCTCATCCAGGACAGGCACACCCAACGAACGCGCCTTGTCCAGTTTGGAGCCGGCAGCTTCGCCTGCCACCAGGTAATCCGTTTTCTTGCTGACCGAATCCGTCGCCTTGCCGCCGTGATCTTGGATCAATGCTTTGACCTCGTCACGGGAGAAGGTTGGCAGGGTGCCGGTGATCACAAAAGTCAGCCCAGCCAGCTCCTTCGCCGAGGATTGCGTACCGGCAGCTTCTTCCACCACCGGCCAGACTCCGCTCTCGCGCAATCGCTGCAGGAACTCGGCATTGCTGGGACGGGCAAACCAATCCACAATCGACTGGGCTGTGTTTGGGCCAATCCCCTCTACATTCGTCAAATCATCCGTGCTCGCAGCTGCCAGCCGGTCCAGGCTGTGAAATGCTTTCGCCAGGTCGGCAGCCATCACCTCGCCCACGCCATGAATGCCCAATGCGCTGAGCAGCCGCGCCAGCGGACGGCTGCGCGAGGCGTCGATGGATTGCAGCAAATTGTCGGCTTTCTTCTCGGCAAATCCTTCCAGCTTGAGCAGGTCATCCTTCGTCAAACGATACAGGTCAGCCGGGCTTTTTACCAGGCCGGCTTCCACCAATTGTTCCACGATCTTGATCCCCAGCCCGACGATGTCCATCGTCCCGCGCGAGACAAAATGCTCCAGGTTGCGCACCAATTGCGCCGGGCAGGCCAGGTTTACACAGTACCAGGCCACCTCACCTTCCAGGTGCTCCACCGGTTGACCGCAGGTCGGACAAACCTGGGGCGGCTCGAAGTTCTTCTCATCTCCATTGCGGATTTCCGTCACCGGGCCGATCACATAAGGGATTACTTCGCCGGCGCGTTTGACCAGCACCCGATCGCCGATGCGGATATCCTTTTCGGCGATGTAATCAAAGTTGTGCAGCGTGGCCTGTTTGACGATCACGCCGCCGATTTCGACCGGTTCCAGCATGGCATAAGGCGTCAGTACACCCGTCCGCCCCACATTGACCCCGATATCCTGCAGCCGGGTGGTCACCTCACGCGCCGGGAACTTGAAGGCAATGGCTCCACGCGGGTCTTTGCCTACAAAACCCAACTCCTCCGCCAGGCGCAAATCATTCAGCTTGATCACAATGCCGTCTGCCTCGTAAGTCAGCAGATCGCGTTTCTCCCGCCATGCTTCCACCGCGCGCAGCAGTTCATCCCGCCCCGCGCAGTATTCGCTCTCAGGGGCAACCGGCAGACCCAGCGCCTTGAGATAAGCGATCAATTCCCGTTGCGTCTGCGGAACAGGACCGTCAGCCGAAACGATGGCGTAGGTATACAGCGTCAGGGGACGGGTGGCAGTCAAAGCGGAGTCAAGCTGGCGTAAAGAGCCGGCTGCGGTGTTGCGCGGGTTGAGATAAGTGCGCTCGCCCGCCTCGCTGAGACGTTGGTTGAGGGCTTCAAAATCCCCGATAAACATAAATGCTTCGCCGCGCACCACCAATGTGGCGGGCGGCTTGGGGCCATCAGCGTTTACCGGCAAACGCAGCGGCAGCGCGCGTACAGTGCGCAGGTTGGAAGTGATATCCTCCCCCACTTCACCGTCACCGCGCGTGGCACCTTGAACAAAAACACCGTCCCGGTAGGTCAACACCACGGTCAGGCCGTCAATCTTGGGTTCCAGCATAAAATCAGCCGTAGACACCCGTTCATCCAGTTTGGTCAGGCGCTCCAGCCAGGCCAGCAGGTCATCCAGGCCAAAGGTGTTGGCTAGGCTGAGAATGGGCTTGGGGTGGCGCACTTTATTGAAGCGCTCCGCCGGCGTGCTGCCCACCCGCTGGGACGGCGAATCGGAGGTGATCCAATCCGGGTGTGCCGATTCAATTTCCTTCAACCGGTTCATCAGGCGGTCATATTCCACATCACTGATGATAGGGGCATCCAGCACATGGTAGCGGTGATTGTGGAAATGGATTTCCTGCTTCAGTTTCTGCAGTTCGGCAAATTCCAGGGAGTCTCCTCCCGAAGGTTCAGTTGTTGATCGATCAAACAAGGGTTGCTGCATGGTGACCTCACCTATGGCTGATTGTAACACGCGGCTCGATTCGGTTAATGTTCTTACACTCTCCCAATTATAGAACAAAAGATCGATTTGCCCTCAACAAAATTTGGGCATTTTTTACACATTCTTGATTACCCAAACCGGATTATCAGGCTATGATGCTATGAGGAAGGATGAAATTTAAGACGAACCTCACCTCGTGAATTATTGCATGGGCTGCGTAAGAATGCTACACTCATTTCATCACCGGAGGAAAATCAAATGAAAATAGTCGGATATATTGTCGCTGCCATTTTAATCTTTTTTGGCGTGATTTTCATCTGGGGCGCATTTGGCGCTCAAGGACAACCCGTCTGGATCGTCGTTGGTATCCTCTCCGCCGGCATCGGGCTGGTGATCGTGTATTTCGCCTCACGAAAGCCAAAAATCGAGACCACCAACGTCACCCTGAAGGTGGACTTACCCGCCAACGTCAACATGGATACGCTCAAATGCAAATCCTGCGGCGGCACCCTGACAGCCGAAAATATCAAAGTCGTCAACGGCGCCCCCATGGTCACCTGTCCATACTGCCACACCGTCTATCAAATCAGCGAAGAACCCAAGTGGTAGATCCATTTTTCATGTACAACCAGATCAATAGTTTTATCGGTTAACCTCACACGCGGACGCTGCCACGCCAATCCGCACACCTGAATCGAAATACCGTTTTTACTGCTTGTACCGGCTGCGATGCCGGAAAATGTCTCATCTCGGAGGAAGAATGC
>JACRAG010000382.1 GCA_016213455.1 Anaerolineae bacterium
CCTGGAGGATTTCTGGTGGCCTTTGGTGGAAAACCGCCTGGACCGCGAGATGATCTGCGCCGCCACCGAGTACAACTGCGCGGCGATGATCCGCTCAGGCATCACTTCCTTCTACGATTGCCTGGAAGCGCCCAACGCCCTGCCCGGCATTCTGGATGCGCAAGATGCAGTTGTGCGCCGGCACGGGCTGCGCGGTATTCTCTCCTTCGAAGCCACTCAGCGCATCAGCGCAGCCAACGGCCAGTTGGGGCTGGAGGAAAATGCCGGGTTTGTGGACCGGGCGGCCCGCCAGGGCGGCCTGGTGAGCGGGATGATGTGCTTCCACACCCTGTTCACCTGCGACGCGGATTTTGTGCGCGCCGCCTACCGCATGGCCGAAAGCCGAGGCAGCCTGGTGCACGCGCACTGCTCGGAAGGCACGTACGAACCGGCAACTATCCAGGAAAAGTTTGGGCTGCGCCCCATACAGTATTATGACCGCCTGGGCGTGCTGGGCGAAAGCAGCCTGCTTTCGCAATGCGTGGTGATCGACCAGGACGAAGTGGAACTGCTGGCCCGCCGCAAGGCGCGCATGACGCACATGCCGCTCTCCAACTGCGAGGTGGGCGGCGGAATCGCGCCGCTGCCGGACCTGGTGGATGCAGGTGTGCGGGTTGGATTGGGTTCGGACGGCTACATCACCGATTTCTTCGAGGTGATGCGCGGCGCGTTCCTGATCCACAAGGCCTACCGGCAGGACCCGCGCGTGATGCCGGCTGCGCATGTCTGGCACCTGGCGACGGAAGGCGGCGCGCAGGCCATTGGGCTGGAGAAGGTTGGGCGGCTGGAAGTTGGCTGGCAGGCGGATTTGCAGCTCTTCAAGGCTGAACTGCCTACACCGCTCCAGGCGCACAATTTGTTCGATCAGACACTGCTGTACTGTCACCAGAGCGACGTGACCGGCACGATGGTCGCCGGGCGGACGCTGATGCGTGACGGCAGCCTGCCTGGTGTGGATTTGAACCTTTTCCGGGCGCGAACCCATCGCGCGGCGGAACGGCTGTGGTTGTTGGGTGAGTCTTCAATCGACTGACAGGATAAGGATGCAGGCATGACTGAAAAAATGACGGAGAAGTATGCGATCGACTTGCTGGCGGAGATGTTCCGCCGCATGAATCTGGTGCGCGAGTTTGAACTGCGCGCCATCGCCGAACGGCGCGGTGGGCTGATTCCCGGATTTATCCATTCGTGCGTGGGCCAGGAAGCCACCGCGGTCGGCGCCTGCCTGGCGCTGCAGCCGGGAGATGCGATTACCAGCACGCACCGCGGGCACGGTCACCTGATCGGCAAGGGCGGCGATCCAAAATACATGATGGCTGAACTGGCTGCGCGTTCACCGGGTTACTGCCTGGGTCGCGGCGGTTCGCTGCACATCTCCGATTATGATCTGGGCATTTTGGGCGCAAACGGCATTGTCGCCGGGGGCATTCCCATCGCGGTCGGCGCGGCGCTCTCCTTTGCCATGCGCAAGCAGCCCAACATTGCCCTGGCTTTCTTTGGCGACGGCGCGACCAATGAAGGCGCCTTCCACGAAGCGGCCAATCAGGCCGGGGTGTGGAAGCTGCCGGTAATTTTCTTCTGTGAAAACAACCTGTATGGCGAAGGTACCCCGCAGCACAAACAGGCGGCGGTGAAAGACCTGGCGGTGCGCGCCTCCAGCTACGGCTTTGAAGGCGTGATTGTGGACGGCAACGATATCCTGGCGGTGTATGATGCCACCCTGGCTGCGGCGGAACGCGCGCGCAGCGGCGGAGGCCCGACCATGATTGAAGCCAAGACCTACCGCCAGCGCGGACATTACGAAGGCGATCCGCAGGTTTACCGCACGCCCGAGGAAATTGAGGCGTGGAAGGGCAAAGACCCCATCCCCTCGTTCCGGCGTCGCCTGGTGGAAACCGGCGTTTTCACGGATGCCGACCTGGAAGAGATGGAAGGTTCCGTCTTCAAACAACTGGATGAAGCGGTGGCGTTTGCTGCGGCTGCGCCGCGACCTGAGCCGGGCGATGCCCTGGCGGGTGTTTATGCGGATGTTCACGACGGATTGGTATTCTAGGAGGCTGTGATGCGCGAACTATCTTTTTCGGAAGCAATCCGTGAGGCGATGGCGGAAGAAATGCGCCGCGACCCGACCGTGTTTTTGATGGGCGAGGACGTGGGCGTGTTCAACGGCGTGTGGGGCGTTTCGCAAGGCATGTACGATGAGTTTGGCGGGGAACGCGTGCGCGACACACCCATCAGCGAAATCTCGATCATCGGCAACGCCCTGGGCGCCGCCATGACCGGTATGCGCCCGGTGGCGGAGATCATGTTCAGCGACTTTTTGATGTGCGCGGGCGACCAGATTGCCAACCAGGTTGCCAAGGCGCGCTTCATGAGCGGTGGCAAGGCCAATGTGCCGCTGACCATCCGCGTCACCACCGGCGCGCCGGGTTCGGCGGGCGCGCAGCACTCGCAAAGCTCGGAGTCCTGGTTCTTGAATATCCCGGGTGTCAAGATTGTGGTGCCCTCCACACCGGCGGATGCCAAAGGCCTGCTGAAAACAGCCCTGCGCGGCGAAGACCCGGTGTTGTTCTTTGAACACAAGATGCTGTATGCCAGCAAAGGCCCTGTGCCCGAAGACCCGGATTTCATGGTGCCGTTCGGCAAGGCCGCGGTGGTACGCGAAGGCAAAGATGTGACCATCATCGCGCTGAGCATCATGCTGCCCAAGGCGCTGGAAGCGGCTGAAGAGCTGGCGAAAGAGGGCATTCAAGCTGAGGTGATCGACCCGCGCACGCTGGTGCCGTTCGACAAGGACACCCTCATCCAGTCCGTTGCCAAAACCGGGCGGGTGGTGATTGCCCACGAAGCGCACAAGCGCGGCGGTCCCGGCTCGGAGATCGCGGCGGTGCTGGCAGAAGAGGCCGTGGAATACCTGGACGGACCTATTCTGCGCGTGGCAGCCAAGAATGTGCCGCTGCCCTACAGCCCTGACCTGGAAAATTATGTGCTGCCGGGCAAGCAGGATATCCTGGCGGCGGTGCGTTCGTTCAAGATTCACAGCAAATAATCCGCGCAGTCGCGGCGGGAGGAGTTAAGCATGGAACGCTTTAAGGATAAAGTGGTGGTGATCACCGGCGGCGGCAAGGGCATCGGCAAGGCTTGCGCAGACCGCTTCGCCAGCGAAGGCGCACGGGTGGCGCTGCTGGACATCGTCCTGGCGGATGCAGAAGCCGCCAGCCAAAGCATCGGCACCGACCGCTCCATGGCGGTGTATTGCAACATCGCCGATCACCAGTGCATGCACGATTCCATTCAGCAGGTGGTGGA
The DNA here is from genome assembly GCA_016213455.1 of Anaerolineae bacterium. Classification (GTDB taxonomy): domain Bacteria; phylum Chloroflexota; class Anaerolineae; order Anaerolineales; family Anaerolineaceae; genus Anaerolinea. The sequence continues at coordinate 3,349 of JACRAG010000382.1, forward strand.
CAAATGGGGTCGGGTGGACGTGCTGGTTGCCAACGCCGGCATTTACCGCGGGTTCCCCCTGGCGGAAGACCATCTCAAAGACTGGCAGTTGGTGATGGATGTGGATCTGACCGGCACCTATCTGAGCTGTCACGCGGTCGCGCCGATCATGATGGCGCAAAAATCCGGCAGTATCGTGGTCATGTCCTCCATCGCCGGCAAGACATCCTGGCCGGATTCGGCAGCCTATTCGGCTGCGAAAACCGGAAACATTGGTATGGTGCGCTCGGTCGCCCAGGAATTAGGCCCTTACAATGTCAACTGCAATGCGGTCTGCCTGGGACACGCCGACACGGAGATGCTGCGCTCGGTGGATGCCCGCATCTGCCAGGAGAACGGCTGGGAGCCGGGGACGTACCTGAAGGAATTGACCGACTCCAACCCGATGCGGCGCCTGGGCACCGTGGAAGAAACGGCGGCGTTGATCGCCTTCCTGGCGTCGGATGAAGCCCGCTACATCAACGGGCAGGCGATTGAAATTGACGGCGGACGGATCATGTCATAAGGACGAAGCGCAATGGAATTCACCGGTTATCTGGATTTCTGGTTTAAAGACACCCCGATCGTCGAGCGGGTGGAGAAGTTCGCTAGCATGGGCATCCACCGCCTGGACGTGTGGCTGTGGCGTGAGCGCCCGATGGCGGAGATCTACGCTGAGTGCAAACGCGTAGGCAGCCTGATCAATTCCACTTTCGATCCCCTGCTGGGCAACCTGGTGGATAAGAATGACCACCAGCGCTGCTTTGATGCCTGGGCGGAAACATTTGAGATGGCGGAGAAATATGAAATCCCACACCTGTTCATCTTCTCCAACCAGGTCAACCTGCGCCCGGACGGCAGTGAGTGGATCGCGCCGTTGACGCGCGATTACACGCCTGGCGAGATGTATGCCAACCTGTTGGACGGCATGCAGGTGATTTTGGAAATGGCTGAAAAAACGCATTCGACGCTGTGGTTTGAAGCGTTGAACACGCATCACATTCACGGTGGGGTGTTTGTCAGCACGCATGACCTGGCAGCCGACATCGTACGGCGGATGAACCATCCGCGCCTGAAATTGAGCTTTGACTGTTACCACCAGCAGCGCACGGCGGGCAACCTGATCTACGGGCTGGAGGCTTATCACGGACTGTATCCAACCGTGCATATCGGCGACGTGCCCACGCGCAACGAACCCGGCACCGGGGAGATCAACTTCCAGAACATTGTGCGTTAATTGCGTGAATTGAACTTCGATGGGTTTATTGGCATGGAATTCAGCCCGTCCACCAACGAAGCGGAAGCGTTCGCCAAAGTGAAGGAAATCTTTCTTTCATGACCACCCTGAGCGCGCCAAACGGTGAGGTGAGTTTTGGTCCGGGACTGCCGACTGCGTTGATCAACGATCAACTGCGCATCATGGACCAGTCTCCAGCCATTCTTGACCAACTGCTGACCGGCGACCTGGATGGGCTGCTGGCGCTGGCGCGCTGGGGACAGGCGACAGGCACCGACTTGCTGGACGTGCTGGTCTTTCATCCCAGCCTGGATGAAGTGGAACTGCTGCCGCGCATCGTGGCGCGCATCAAAACCGAAGTGGGCTGCCCGATCACCCTGGACTCACGCAACCCACAGGCGCTGGAAGCGGCGCTGCAGGAGCTGCGCCCGTATAAAGCCATGATCAACTCGGTCACGGCTGAACCGGAATCGCTGCAGACCATCCTGCCCATCGCAAAGCGTTACGGCGCGGCGGTGGTGGGCATGCCCATCGGCGAGAAGTATGGACTGTCCAAGTTGGCTGGCGAACGCCTGGCGGAAGCGCGCGTGATTGTGGAAGCCTGCGAGGGAATCGGTATTCCCCGCGCGGATGTGGTGATGGACGGCATTTGCCTGGCTTCATCAGCCGAGCCTGACTCCTTTGCCGTGACCATGGAAGCCCTGCGTCTGTTCCGCCAGGAACTGGGGGTGAGCACCATCCTGGGCATCGGCAACGCCGGGTTTGGCATGCCGGAGCCGACGGTGCTGGACCTGGCTTACCTGCTGGGAGCCATCCCCTGGGGCTTGGATGCCGCGCTGGTCAACCCGGCTACCCGAGGGTTGGTGGAAACCGTGCGCGCGATGGATTTTTTGGCCGGCAATGACCCGGCCGGCCGGCGGTACATTCAGAACTACCGAAATCAAAAGAAAGCCGCGAGAGTAACTGATGGACAATAAAGAATCTCAATCCACCTTTTCCGTCGTCATGCCGCGCCTGGGTTTGACGATGACCGAAGCCCGGATCACCGAATGGTTGAAGCCGGAAGGCGCCTGGGTGGACAAAGGCACGCCCCTGTTTGTCCTGGAACATGAAAAAGCCTCGCTGGAGATGGAAGCGCCTGCCAGCGGATACCTGCATATCCTGGTCCCGGTGGATCAGGTGGTGCCGATCCTTACGCCCATCGCGGCGTTGGTGGAAACACCGGGCCAGGCTGCGCAGCCGGCTGCAACGCCTGCGCCAACCGCAGGTGAAGCCCGTCCTGCCGCGACCGGCGCAATGCCGGCTGCCGGAGTTGAAGGGATCGGAGGCGGCGAACGGGTACGCGCCACCCCCAAAGCGCGCGCCCTGGCGCGGCGGCAGGGACTCTCGATGGAAGGCCTGGCGGGCAGCGGCCTGCGCGGCATGCTCACCAGCGTGGATGTGCAGGCGGCGCTGGAAGTGAAGCCGGTCAAGGCTTCGCCGATTGCCAAAAAAGTGGCCCACGAAATGGGCGTGGACCTGACGGCAGTGAGCGGCAGCGGCCCGCGCGGGCAGGTGATGCGCCGCGACGTGGAGCGTGCGGCTGTGCCTGCCCCGGCCCCGGCTTTATTGGCGGGTCTCACCGGTCTGCGCGGGATCATTGCCAACCGGCTTTCGTCCAGTTGGGTCGAGCGCCCGCAGGTCACCCTCACCACTGAAGCGGACGCAACCCACCTGGTGGCGCTGCGCCAGCAGCTCCAGGCGGAATGGAACATCAAGCTTTCCTATAACGCCATCCTGGTCAAGCTGGCAGCCAAAGCGCTGCAGGAGCACCCCAACCTGAATGTGCAGCTCACCCCCGAGGGGCTGCTTGCGCTGCCCGAAGCTCACATCGGCGTTGCGGTGGACACGCCGCGCGGGCTGATGGTTCCGGTGGTGAAGGGCGCCGGCAGCCGTTCGCTGGTGGAGATCAACGACGCACTGCAAGGGTTGGCTCAGCGCGCCATCGAAGGGCGCAGCCAGCCGGATGAGTTGAGCGGCGGTACCTTTACCATCACCAACCTGGGCATGTATGAGATTGACGCTTTTACGCCCATCATCAACCCGCCCGAATGCGCCATCCTGGGCGTGGGACGGATTGTGTCCAAACCGGTGGGGTTGAATGGGCAGGTGGTGCTGCGCGACATGATGGCGCTCAGCCTGTCCTTTGACCACCGCCTGGTGGACGGCGCGCCGGCGGCGCGTTTCCTCCAGCGCATCAAAACGTTGATCGAGCGTTGTTTCATCATAGGATTCTAGAAAATGAAACTGCAAGATGCCGTTATTTTGGTGACCGGCGGCGCCCACCGGGTGGGCAAATCGATCAGCATGACGCTGGCGGCAGAAAAAGCCCGCGTCGCATTCACCTACAACTCCTCCAATGAGGCGGCTGCCCGCACCCTGGCAGAACTGCAGGCGCTGGGCGTGGACGCCCTGGCGGTGCGCTGCGATCAGTCGGATCAGGCGCAAATCCACCAGACCATCGAACAGACCTTGAAGCACTTTGGGCGTCTGGATGGATTGGTCAACAGCGCTTCGATCTGGCAGGATAAGCCATTCCTGGAAACCACTGCGGAAGATTGGGAAACCACGCTGGCGATTAACACGCGCGGACCATTTTTCTTCACCCAGGCAGCCGCGCGGGTGATGCTGGCGCGCGAGGGCGGCTCGATCGTCAACATTGTGGATGGCTCGGCGTTTACGCCGGTGCAGATGGGGGTTCACCACGGGATATCCAAAACCGGGTTGTGGATGCTGACGCGCTCGAGCGCGCTGGCGCTGGCGCCCAAGATCCGCGTCAATGCGGTCTCACCTGGACCGGTGCTCATCCCCCAGGGCTGGAGTGAGGAACGCTGGCAGTCACTGGCCGAGTCGATCCCCCTCAAGCGGCTGGGCACGCCGGAAGATGTGGCGCGCGCCGTAGTGTACCTGATGAAAGAAGACTTTATCACCGGCCAGACGATTTGCGTCGATGGCGGCAGCACGAATATGGGTTAGGCAGAAAGCGAAACAGCATGGAAATCAAAGGATCAGTCGTATTAATCACCGGGGCAGCCCAGCGGGTGGCCCATGATGTTGCCATCTACCTGGCGGAACGCGGCGCGAAAATTGCCTTCAGCTATTACACGCCGGATGAGCCGTGGGAGCAAACCCTCAACGAAATTGAAGCGGCTTTCCCGCAGGGAAGCGGTACAGCCGTGAGCAACCGCGGGGTGGGTGAAACCCCGCATGCGCTGGCGGTTCAGACGGAAATCCGAGACGCAGCCCAGGTGCGGCGCCTGGTGGATGAGACGATCAAGAAATTCGGTCGCATCGATGTGTTGATCAACAGCGCGTCCGTGTGGTTGAAGACCCCCTTCCTGGAGATCACCGAGGAGCAGTGGGATCTGGCGCTGGACGTCAACCTCAAGGGGCCGTTCCTGTTGTCGCAGGTGGTGGCTCCCCTCATGCTGGCTCAGAAGAGCGGCGTGATCATCAACATTTCTGACCTGTCGGCTTTCCAGGTCTGGCCGTCGTATGCCCACCACGCCGCCAGCAAGGCCGGGCTGGTTTCGCTGACCAAGTACATGGCGACCGAACTGGCGCCCGATATCCGCGTGAACGCGATTGCGCCCGGCACCGTGCTGCTGCCGCCCAACCCCACGCCGGAAAAAGTTAAATGGGCCACCGATCACTCGGTGCTCAAGCGGGTGGGTACGCCGCAGGATGTGGCCCACCTGGCGGATTTTCTGATCACCAACGATTTCGTGACCGGCAGCGTTTACTTTGTGGATGGTGGGCGCAGCCTGGTATGACGCGACGGCCTTCCATGGCGCGCGAAACACGTCGTCGGAATCTTTTGGAGAGTATGGAATGAAAATACAGTTCACGTTGAACGGTAAAAACATCGCGGTGGAAGTTGATCCTGAACTGAGCCTGGCCCATTTGCTGCGCGAGCAGCTTGGCCTGACCGGGACCAAGATCGGCTGCGAAAGCGGCGACTGCGGCGCATGTGCCGTGATTCTGGACGGGCAGCTGGTGAAATCCTGCCAGATGCCGGCGGTTCAGGTTTACGGGCGTTCCGTGATGACCATCGAAGGCATCCACGCTCCTGAAGGCGGACCCGGCGACATTCAGCAGGCTTTTCTGCGGCACGGCACCACGCAATGCGGCTATTGCATTCCGGCCATGGTGCTGGCGGGAGAGGCTTTGTTGAGCCAAAATTCCAGCCCCAACCGGGAGGAGATCAAACAGGCGATCAACCCGGTGCTGTGCCGCTGCACAGGATACCAGCCCATCGTGGATGCGCTGGAGGAAGTGGCGCGCAGCCGCGCCCAAACCGCGAAGAATGTCCGCAGCGGCGCGCAGCCCGGGTCGGCGTACACGTACATTGGCAACCCCAATGCGCCGGCAGCGGACGGGTTGGAAAAAGCGCTGGGCACGGCCCGCTATATCGGCGACATGAAATTTCCAGGTATGCTGTATGCCAAAGTGCTGCGCAGCCCGCTGCCGCACGCGCTCATCAGCAAACTGGATGTGGCTCCGGCGCTGGATGTTCCCGGCGTGAAGGCGGTCATCACCAGCGAGGATTATGTCAATCACGGCCTGTTTGGCTGGCCGGTGGAAGATGCGTTCATCCTGGCCTGGCAGAAAGTGCGCTATGTGGGCGACGCGATCGCCGTGGTTGCCGCGGAAAGTGAAGCCGCGGCGCAGGCTGGCGTGCAGGCGATTGTGCTGGAACTCGAACCCCTGCCGGTGGTCAGTGATCCGCGCCTGGCGCAGGATGAAACGGTTTCGCCGCTCATCCCGGACAACGCGGACAAACACAGCAACCTTTGCGTCAAACATATTGTGCGCAACGGCGACCCCGAACCCATTCTGGACGCATCGCCCATCCAATTGGACCAGACCTACACGTTCCAGCACCAGGAACATGCCTATATTGAAACCGAGGCAGCGCTGGCGGTGCCCGAACTGGACGGCGGCATCACCATCTATGCCAACGATCAGAGCCCGTTTGTCAACCGCAATAACGCAGCCAAAGTGCTGGGGCTGCCGGTTGACCGGGTGCGCGTCATCCAACCGCCGGTGGGCGGCTCGTTCGGCGGGAAGGATGACATCGGCTACCAGTGCTCGGCGCAGGTGGCTAAACTGGCTCTACTCACCGGGCGTCCGGTACGGCTGGTACTGGACCGGCGTGAATCGATGGCGGCTTCCTATAAACGCGAAGCCATGCAAATCCGCCTGCGCCTGGGTGCAACAGCAGAAGGCGATTTGACCGCCGCGCAGGCCTATCTGCTCGCAGATAGCGGCGGCTACGCCTCGATGACTCCGCTTTCGGCCTGGCGCGCCACCATGCACGCCGCCGGCAGCTACCGCTACACAGCAGCTGCGGTGGATACGGATGTGGTATATACCAACAACGGTTACTCGGGCGCTTTTCGCGGTTTCGGTGCGCCGCAGGCTTGCGGTGCCATTGAAATGGCGATGGACGAACTGGCCCACCGGTTGGGGCGTGACCCGATCGACTTCCGCCTCCAAAATCTGCTGCACAA